>NZ_CEVWNY010000048.1:0-22984 GCF_982384815.1 Desulfitobacterium sp.
CCCTCCGCACCACCCCCCTTATGAGTTTAATTGTGCATTAGCTCTACTAACTCCACACCGATATCCGCTGCCAACATGGCATATACCGGTTCCAAGGCTTGCTTTAAAGCTTGCCGTTCGTCGGCAGTTAGATAATGAATCTCGATTTGCCCCTCCTTTTCTAAAGCTGCTAATTGTTCGGCATTAACTTCCTTGGCCTTTTCTCTTTCCCAAATTGTTACTTCCGCCAAAGTCTCTTCTAAAATTACCCGGATATCCTGGGGTAATCCCTCCCAAAATTGCTTATTGACTATGACGGCATACCCTAAATAACCATGATTGCTTATGGTTAAATACTTTTGCACTTGATCAAAGCGTTGGGTGAAAATATTGGAAATAGTATTTTCTTCTCCATCAACACCCCCGGCCTTTAAGGCCGCATGAACATCACTAAAAGGCAGGGGCTGCGCAGCGGCATCCAGAACTTCGAACTGATACCGCAGGGTCTTGGAAAAGGGCATCACCCGAAAATGTAAGTCTTGATAATCTTCCGGACTTACCAAGGGATGGGAGTTATTGGTCATCTGCTTGAACCCGTTATGCCAAAGTGCCAATCCTAACATGCCTTGACTCTCGAGTTTGGCAAATAACATTTTGCCAATAGGTCCTTTCAGAAAGTAAGGAATATTTTCGAGGTCATTAAAGGCATAAGGTAAATCAAAAAGCTGCCACTCAGGAATCATCTCCGACAGTTTAGAGGTCGCCGGGGCAATCATCTCCACGGCACCATCCCTTAACGCATCAAACTCCTCCCCATCTTTGTAGAGTTCAGAGTTAGGGTAGACTTGAACCTCCACATACCCCCCTGTTCTTTCCCTTACCATTGAGGCGAATCGCTTTGCCGCCAATCCCTTGGGTGAATTCTCAGCTACTACATGAGAAAACTTAATTACTATCCGTTCGCCCTTAGCCACTTGCTGCTGATCAACCACACTTTTTTGACAACCCGTAACCCCTATGAGCAAGCAGCCTAAGATGACCGCCCATACTTTACTCCTCATTAACCTCCCTCACCCATGCGACTATGTATTAATGTTCCGTCTATTCCATCTATTCTGATTATTCCGACTTTTTAGATAACTATATGCCCTTGGCCGTTTCTTGACAATAATTTGACCATATTGGTAATAAAGTTCATTTTGGTCATAGAAGATGATATTTATTAATAGGTCGTCCTACGGTACCGTACTGGGATTCTTGGTATACTTTACCGACCTTTTCCAAATACTCCAGATAGCGCCGAGCGGTCACCCTCGCCAAGCCAATGCCTTCCGCCACCTCTTCCGCAGAGTAACCCCTACCTCTTTTGGCCAAGAAACGCAACACTTGTTGCAGGGTTATCTCCCGCAACCCTTTGGGTAATTCCCCTTTCCCCATTTCCCGGATCTCAATTTCTGCAAATCCGCTCTTTATTGCAGTTTTCTCCAAGTTTAGACTCATATACATCAACTGATCCAAAGCCGCTTGATCGAAGGGGCCCTCACTTTTAAAGCGTTCCACATAAACCTTGTACTTTTCCAAGGCTGCCTTGAGACGGGCAAATTTGAAAGGCTTAACAATATAGTCAATAATCCCATAACGCAGCATCTTCTGGACAGTTCCTACATCTTGAGCGGCGGTAATCATCAGAATATCTGTGGCAATTCCTTGATCCCGAATTTCCTTGACGATTTGAACCCCGCTAATATCCGGTAGGTAAATATCGACAATCGTCAGTTGAGGACGAAGTAAGGGTAGCTGATCCAGTGCCTTCTGTCCGGTGGTCGCTTCCCCCACAAATTTAAAACCACCAACTTGTTGAATGAAGCCTTTATTGACTTCCATTACCATTGGGTCATCTTCCACTAGGAATAAATCGATCTCGCCCATATACTGCCTCCCGGTCTTTTTATTCCCCTCAAACCCTTTTCTACTTCCATCATACGTTTATTTCTAAAAAACATTTCGCTAACCAACGTTTTTTAAGGAAACTTTGACCAAGAATCGAGTTCCCCAATTTCCCGATTCAACGCTTATTTTTCCCCCCATACTATCCACGGCTTGTTTGACTAAGTAAAGCCCTAAGCCGCGATTGTGGCCATTTTTATCCTTAGTGGAAAAGCCCCATTCAAATATATGCCGCCGCATATTTTCAGAAATCCCTTGACCGGTATCCTCAATACTCATTAACAGTTGCCTCTTTTCCTGAGCAATAAGGCAATGGATCTCCCTTAGGCTCTGACCGTTGACAGCTTCTAAAGCATTTTCCAAGAGATTGCCTAAAATAATGACGATATTATTCGTTTCTATGCCTCGAGGCAATATCGGCAAAGTGCATTCCGGATCAAAAAACAAATCCACCTTAAGCTCTTTGGCGCGCATATATTTGCCCAGGAGTAATCCGGCAATACTGGCATTACGAATATTACGGCTCAAAAAGCGGGTGACTTCCTACTGCTCTTCCGCAACCTCAAAAATATAGTCGATGGCCTCTTGATGCTTACCCAATTGAATAAGTCCGGCTATCGTATGTAATTTATTGAGAGATTCATGGTTTTGAACTCTTAGAGCCTCCACAAAGGTCTGAACTCCGGTTAATTCGGCGGCAATTTTATGAACTTCTGTTTTATCACGAAATATACTAACCGCCCCTACAACATCTTCTTTCACCTTAATGGGGAGAAAATCCGCTAAAACTAAAGTTTTATTTAACACCAACTCACGATTAGCATGAACTGTTCCGGTCCGCAAACACTCCACTAATCCATCGTGGATACCCAGATAATTCGTTAGGTCTTGTTCTTGTTCCGGAACCTGGCAATCTGCCGGATCGGGTTTTTCCGATAAAATCCCGGCTATTCGGCGGGCCTCGTTGTTCCAGATGGTAATACCGCCCCCTCTGTCAATGGCAATGACTCCATCACCCATGGCCTGGAAAATGGCTACTCGTTCCTCCAAAATTCGGGCTATTTCTTGGGGTTCCATCCTAAACATATTTTTTTTAATATGACGAGCTAAGTAAAAGGACCCCACAAAACCAAAAACTATTCCTACAAAGAGAGAGGAATAAAGCTGAAAGCGAATGCCTTGCAAAATTTCACTTATGGTCGGAACGAGAATACCAACCACTACTACTCCCACTTGCCGGGTTCCTTCGTCGGTCATCACCGGGACAAATGCCCGAATCGAAGGCCCCAGTACCCCCACCGCCTGGGAAAGATATTCCTGCTTGCGTAAGGAGGGACCCTCATCTCCATCAGCAAACACGGTGCCAATTCGATCATGCAATGGGTGAGAATAGCGAATCCGGTTCATATCAAAAATAACAATATACTCAACTTCAGTGGCCTGACGAATCCGCTCAGCAATAGGTTCAATCACCACTGCACCCTCTGCTTGGCCTAAATTCTCCTGGATGTCTTTGTTCTCGGCTACAGTTCGGGCAATTGCCATAGCCCGCTGACCAATCTCTTCCTCCACAACATTGGTGGTACGCTCCACAATCATTACCCCGGCAACCAATACCGACAGCAGGACTAGGCCAAAAGAAAGCAAGGTAATCTTCGTGCGCAGTTTAAACTGGATCATCCATATTCTCACTCCGTAAACTATTTCTCAATTATTCCACCCGTTATTATAAAAGAGTTAAATATAGGGCATTACTCTTTTATGATAATATTTTTAAGAGCTAATAACAATACTATGTTCAGAATATTCAGTCCATTGGAGGCGGCAACTTTTCTAACAGCGACTAACGCGAATTAAATCATAGACCGTTAAAAATAATTTTATATGTTCACAACTTGTTCAAAGAAAATTCAGCTATTCTTTAACTTTTTAACAAGCTTTATTCAAAAAAACGTTTTATACTGAATTTAGAACAAAGGTGCTTCCGCACTAGATTTTATTACTTTGGAGGTTCTCGCTATGAATGAAAAGAAACGTTTCCTTCCATTAGTTGCTTTATGTTTATTCAGTGCTATCTTGGGAGGAATCTCATCTGTGTCCATACTCCAATATGTATATCCGGAAACTCTCAAAGCCATAGAAGTCCAATCAGCCCCTAATTCGGTCTCCCCTTCTGTGGACCTTCTGTCAAACTCCAACACTAATGAAGACAATTCACCCGTTGTGCAAGTCGCCAAAAATGTCGGACCGGCCGTGGTTGGAATCTCGAATTATCAAAGTGCTTCCAACATTCATAATTTCGGCTATGGATTTGAATTTGGAACCGGCAACAAGAACCAAAGTTCGCAGCTGATCGAAGCCGGATCAGGCTCGGGGTTCATCATTGACGCTCAAAAAGGTTATATCGCTACGAATAACCATGTTATTGAGAATGCGCAAAAAATCATGGTCAGCTTAAATGACGGGCGTAATCTTGAGGCCAAGCTTATCGGCACAGATACTCGGACAGATTTAGCTGTACTGCAGATCACCGATACAAGCAATCTTACCCAAGTAAAATTTGGTGATTCCTCAAAGATTGAAGTTGGTGAAGCTGTTATTGCGATCGGTAATCCCGGCGGTAACGAATTTGCCCGTTCTGTCACAACCGGTGTAATCTCGGCAACTAATCGAACGCTGGAAATGTCCGGCGAAGCTACACTTTACAATATGCTGCAAACCGATGCCGCCATCAACCCCGGCAACAGCGGGGGACCCTTGGTTAATCATAATGGCGAAGTAATCGGCATCAATTCCGCTAAATACGCAAAGGCCGGTTTTGAAGGCATGGGCTTCGCTATCCCCATTTCCGAAGCTAATTCCATAATTAAACAGCTTATCGAAACAGGAGCTGCCAAACATCCAGCCCTCTTGGTCTCTGTCAGCGACCAATACCTTGCCTATGCCCAAGCCAATAATTTACCCCTTGGTGCTTACATTGCTTCTGTTGATCCCGCTGGGGCGGCCGGCAAGGCAGGAATAACCGAAGGTGATGTCATCACCCATTTAGACGGAGTCAAGGTCGAAAACTCGACCCAACTGATTGGGGAAATATATAAACATAATGTGGGGGACCAAGTTACGGTCACCTTTGTCCGCGGAGGACAATCCAAAGAGGTTAAAGTCACTCTAGGCGAACTACCAACACAGGCTCCCCGCCGCTAATTACAATCCACTTCGAAATCAGATGAAAAAAGAGGATCTCAAAAGGTCATAAACCTTGAGATCCTCTTACTATACATAATTTTATACCAATCATTTGAGGCAGAATAATTCTTACAAAGCTTTTTTAACTACTGTGACGGCAAGATTAACCAAACTCTCGCGCGATTTCCTTGAGTCGGCTGAGATCATCCCTACCACAAAACTAATCATTGTGCACTTTAAGAGATTTTCTGCTAAAATCTGTTTAGGTTGAAACTTTGCCATTGACTCTCGAAACTGTTGCTTTGCCTCTGCAACGCTTAAGCTATTTTTTTCTTTGCCCAAAGTACCAACCCCCCTCCCAGGATTAATGCCAGCGCGGCAACAGCAAATGCAGCGAGGAAGGATGGCATATGCAGACTCAAGCCAAGGAAAACACCGTGGATAAACATGACAAAGGCAGTGATTGCCAATACTAAGGCGACAACGAGTAATCCTATCGCAATTAGTATTTTAAATAGTTTACTCCGAAATTCAGTAAATTGAGCTTCAAGTAAATCAAGGAATTTTATAACAACATCTGCTATAGTTTCCATAACTACTTCCTCTTAAGGAGTTTTACAACGAGGAAACCCAAGCCAAAGGCAATTAGAAGGGTTGCGATGGGATGCTCCTTAGCTGTACTTACCCCTTTTTCGACAACTTTCTTTCCTTCTTCGCAAGCCTTTTTTGCAACATCTTCACCGGCCTCGATTGGTTTCTGGGCAACTTCCTTGACTACTTCGTATCCTAAGTCAACTGCCATTAGAAGCGCTGCCTTGACATCGGATAAATCAATAGAATTTCCTTGTGTACTTGTGGTTTCGTTTGAATGCATCTTTTTCTACCTCCTCTATTTTGCTTACCTTTGGCATTGGTTTGAGTTCATCGGCAGGGTTGTCCAACAGGCTGTCAGACCGCTTATCCAGCCAATTCATTCAAAGTCACGCCTTTTGCGAATTGTACTATTACTATTCTAGCAAAATTTAATCAAATTTTCTACTAAATCGCAAAAATCTGTTAAAGAAAACTTGGCATTTTTAATTACTTTGCCCCGGCGATTTTAGCGATTGCTTCAATACAGCTGTCTACCTCTTGAATGTTATTAAAATAACTCATACTAAACCGTACCGTCCCCTGCTTAAAGGTACCTAAAGAGCGATGGGCATCAGGGGCACAGTGCAGACCCGGTCTTGTGGCGATTCCATAAAGCTTATCGAGAAAATAGGCAACCTCTGACGGCTCTTTCCCCTCAATATTAATAGAGACAACAGGTAATCTTGCTACGGTACTATCCGGACCGTAAATAATTACGCCGGGAATTCCGGCAAGCCCTCTCATTAACCGCTGGGTTAATTCCTTTTCCTTTTGGCGAATCCGATCTATACCTTCCTTACGAATAAATTCAATTCCCGCTCCTAAGCCGGCAATTCCCGGTGTGTTTAGGGTGCCGCTCTCGTAACGCTCAGGGCTCTCGTCCGGTGGGAAGGGGTCCTCAGAGTTGGCACCTGTCCCTCCTTCCTTAAGGGTATCTAATTGCAAATCTTCTCTTATATACAAGCCTCCCGTTCCCTGTGGACCTAGCAATCCTTTATGTCCGGCAAAAACCAAAAGGTCAATGCCCATAGCCTGAACATCGATAGGGATCGAACCGGCAGTCTGGGCAGAATCCACCATAAAAAGGATTCCCTTTTCCCTAGTGATCCTGCCGATATCGCTAATTGGTTGTATCAATCCAACTACATTGGACCCATGACTAAGTACGACAAGTTTGGTATTCCTTTTCAGAGCGGCCTCGACTTGACTGGGAAGCAGCCCTTCCTTTGCAGATGTAGCCAGCTTGGTTACTTCTACTCCCTGACTGCGCAGCTTTTCCAAAGGACGTGTTACTGCGTTGTGTTCAAGCGAACTGGTAATAACATGATCGCCTGGCTTTAATAAACCTTTCAGGCCTAAGTTAAGAGCCTCCGTAGCATTAGACGTAAATACCACTCGGAGCGGATCAGGAATGTTGAAAAAATCCGCAATTTGCCCCCGAGTTTCTAAGACAATCTGCCCGGCCAGCAAAGCTAGGTGATGACCTGAGCGACTGGGGTTGGCACCTTTATTTCTCATGCATTGATCTACTGCCTCGTAGACAGATTCCGGCTTAGGCCAAGTTGTTGCCGCATTATCAAAATAAATCATCTTCAAACCACCTTTGGTAAACGACTTGACTTCATATATAATAATATCAGTTTTATAATCAGAATGGCACAGTTAGGATTATAAATTACCTCTACATAATTAAATTATTCTTGATTTAGTACTATCCATCAATTGTGTGGTATAGTAATGTTTGGAGATTGAAGTCGGATTCAGTAAGGAGGCCCAGCATGGATTGGTTATTACTTGCTCTGACCCTAGTTATCCTTTTCTATCTCGGGGTCTTTCGACCACAGGGACTAATTCTATTGCTATTAGGTGCAGTTGCACTGGATATTTCGAAGATCTGGTACCCGGAAGTCCCCTTCCTCGGTAGTATCTTGGGAATGATCACTCTGGCTCGACTGACTACATATACCATTATTCTCGCCGCCTTTGCCCGGGTAATTTTGCAGATAGAATATCGCAAACGCCTGTGGGAGATCTTTAGTCAGCCGGTGACTTGGGCCATTTTGCTTTATTTCATTATTGCTGTGGGAAGTTTTAAGCATAGTTACGATCAGTCTAAAACCATTGTTGAAGGACTCAGATTGTTAATCTATATCGCCTTATATTTCTCGGTAGTTTTACTGGCACGTTTTCAGTTTAACCTCTTGTTCCCCTTTCATCTGGTTCATTTAGTTGGCTTGGGTCTAGCTCCTATTACCTTTTACGAAAAGCTTACCGGAAAGCTAATTTGGATGGATGTCAACGCCCTCGGCGATTACTTTCGGGTCAACGCCACCTTTGTTGATCCCAATATCTTTGCTCGCTACCTAGTGCTGGCCATAGCCGCCAATCTCATTCTTCAATATCTGGCCAATACTACTCTTACCCGCCGGCTTTACTTAATTAGCTTGTTCATTTTACTGGGACAGCTCGTCATTACTATGTCCCGGGGGGGGCTCATCACCTTAGCGGTGGTTATGGTTTTTCTCCTGGTCATGCTGCGCAGCAAAAGAATTGTGCTCCCGATCGGTATCACCGGCGGCATCGGCCTTGGGGCAATTCTCCTCAATTCCGCCATGCTGGAACGTTTTCTCAACATTCAACAAGATTTTACCGCTGTAGGCTCGCAAAGACTCTACCTAATTAAAGTAGGATTACGCATGTTTCAGGACAACCCCCTTTGGGGAGTAGGTCTGGGAGCTTTTCAGACCCGGTTTCTGAGCAATTATATTGATTATAAAACTGTCGGAGACGGAGTGAGTCTATCTCATACTTCGGTAATTACGGTGATGGCTGAGCTAGGGTGGCTGGGCATCAGCAGTTTTTGCCTATTTTTGCTCAGCTTACTCCATGCTCTCTATCGTTTAAGCAAGACTGTCCGCTATACCTTTGTCCTAGGGATTGGCTACTTCAGTTGGATTTTAACCATTTTTATCAGTGCCCAGTTGGAGGCCCGCTTCTTTGAAGACCCTGCCCTTTGGGTAAGTGTGGCCTTGCTGGTGGCATTGGTAATAAATAATAAAGAAGAACATTTTATCACTCCTCATAGTTTCTATTCTTCTAAAACAATTCGTTAATTCGCCATAGAAAATTCGGGCGTGGCTACCAGGCCACTTTACCATAACAAGGTTAAAACATTTCATTAAAAGACAAAATATCAACAGAGACTGACTGAGAACGGGGGATGCCTTTTGGCAGCTGCTATAGAACCACTTGTATCCATTGTTATTCCGATGCGCAATGAGAAAGAATATATTGATCGCTGTATTCAGACCTTTGTCAAACAAAATTATCCCCTTGATAAGATGGAAATTATGATTGTTGACGGTCAATCCACCGATGGTTCCCGGGAGATTGTCGAGGAGCTTAGCAAGATTTATCCGGTTAAGCTCTTAGCTAACCCCACGGGATTTACCCCTACCGGTATGAATATTGGTCTCAAGGCTGCTCAGGGGGAAATCGCCGTAGTCTTCAGTGCCCATGCAACCGCCCATCCTGACTTTATTGAAAACAGTGTACGTGCTCTGCAGGATACCAAAGCGGCTGTGGTAGGGGGCAGACTTATCAATCGCTCGACTGGAGAGTTTGCTAAGCTGGCCGGTAAAGTGCTGGGACATCCCTTTGGGGTGGGAAATTCCAAGTTCCGTTACTCTGATAAACCTGATTATGTAGATACTGTCGCCTACGGAGCTTATCAGATGGATGTTTTAAAAGAGACAGGCTTATTCGATGAGCGGTTGATTCGCAATCAAGATATCGAATTGAATTATCGTATCCGTAAATTCGGCCATTCACTTTATTTTGACCCGGCCATCGAGTCTTACTACGCTCCTCGTGAAAGCTTTTCCAGATTTGTTAAGCAAGGCTATGGCAATGGTTATTGGAATATCATCACTGCTAAACTATGTGCCCAGTCCCTCTCCTGGCGTCATTTTGTGCCCTTAGTCTTTGTGTTGGGAATACTTTTTTCCATCCTTTTGTCAATCTTTTTCTCCCCTTGGTTCTTCGCTTTAGTGGCCGGTCCTTACCTGCTGCTAGATTTTCTTGTAAGTGCCAAGCTGGCGGAAAGTGTGTCGGAGTTTTTCAAGCTTTTTGCTCTCTTTCCCAGTTTACATATATCCTATGGTCTAGGGTCCCTGATTTCCTTAGTTAAACAAACCTTTAACGGAGTTGACAGCCAATGAGCTTTAGCATCAGCCTAGCCCTTACGGTACTTTTGATACCTTTAGTTATCCGCTACCGCATTATTGATAAACCCAATTACCGGAGCATTCATACCCGTGAAACTCCTAAAGCCGGAGGGATCGCGATCTTAGCGGGATTGCTGGGAGGACTATTCTTTACCGGTCAAGGTGCTCCTTTGCTGGTGCCTACACTCTTAATGATTGGGGCAACCGCTTTGGGACTGCTTGATGACCTAAAGAATCTAAGTCCCAAGGGTAAGATGCTCGGGCAATTAGCACTGGCTATTTTGACAGCGGTTAGTGGGTATAAGTTTGTACTCTTTGGCAATGTACTTGATATGTTAGTCACTATCATCTGGATAATTGGGCTTATGAATGCCTTTAACCTGATTGATGGAATGGATGGCCTCGCCGGGGGAGTAGCCGCAATCTCCACCCTGGTTTTCTTCAGTTTCGGAATTCCCAAATTAAACGTTATCGTTCTTCCTCTGCTCGGGTCTTTGATTGGTTTTCTGATTTATAATTTCCGGCCTGCCAAGATTTTTATGGGGGATACGGGAAGTATGCTGCTGGGGTATCTCTTGGCAATAATGGGGATAATTGCCCAGCAAAATTCTGCTTCCCCTTGGGTTGGGGGAACAGTGACCTTGCTCATCCTGGCCTACCCTTTATTTGATACGGCTTTAAGCATCATCCGCCGCAAAGTCAATCACAAACCGATTTTTGCTCCCGACCGCAGTCATAGCTATAATTTACTTGTGGACCAAGTCGGACTAGGCTATCTGTCCACTGTGTTAACAGTTTACGGGATTACGGCCTTATTTGGCTTCCTGGGATTTTTTAATTATACCCGCCAATCTCTTCCGCTGGCAGTTGTATCTTTGATCACTGTATTAGGGGCGATGGTGATCTTGGTGGTCAGCTTTAACCTCTTAGCTGAAAGCAAATATGAAAAACGTTCCCTTAAGAAGGCCGTAAATAAAAGACAATAACCGTAAGTTGTTAACAACTATTTACTTAGATATTATTTTAGGAGGAAAGGTCAATGGACACTGAACGACGAATTCATCTCTCTGCTCCACACATGAGCGGCCATGAGCAAGAATATATCGAGGAAGCATTCACTTCGAACTGGATTGCCCCTTTAGGCCCCAATGTCGATGCCTTTGAACAGCAAGTCGCCGACTATGTCGGCACTAGAGGGGCTCTCGCCTTAAGTTCGGGGACCGCTGCCATTCATTTAGCCCTAAAATTACTGGGAATAAAACGAGGGGACCTGGTCATCTGTTCTTCTTTAACTTTTTCCGCCAGTGCTAATCCCATCGTCTATGAAGGCGGAGAGCCCGTCTTTATTGATTCTGACCGGGAAAGCTGGAATATGTCTCCCCAGGCTTTAGCAAGAGCCTTAGAAGTGCTTAAAAAGGAAGGTAAAGTTCCCAAAGCTGCAGTGGTCGTTGATCTCTATGGACAAAGCGCCAATATGGAGCCTCTGCTTGAACTTTTTGCTCAATACGATATTCCGGTAATCGAAGATGCTGCCGAGGCCCTGGGGGCAACTTATGAGGGCAAACCTTGCGGCACCTTTGGTCGGTTCGGAACCTTTTCCTTTAATGGCAATAAAATCATCACCACTTCAGGGGGGGGAATGTTAGTTTCCGATAACCTTGAAGCCTTAAATAAAGCTCGTTTCTGGGCTACCCAAGCCAGGGACAAAGCCAGGCATTATCAACACAGCGAGATTGGTTACAACTACCGCTTAAGCAATGTTTTAGCCGGGATTGGCCGTGGTCAGATGAAAGTCATCGAAGATCGGGTTAATACCAAGCGCGCTATCTTTGACCGTTACTTTGAAGCCTTAAAGGTTGTAGATGGCTTCGACTTCATGCCCGAAGCACCTTATGGACGTTGTAACCGTTGGCTTACTACCCTAACTGTTGATCCGGAAAAAACCGGCATTACGGTCAATGATTTGCTTGACTCTTTGGCAGAACATAATATCGAAGGCCGCCCCGTCTGGAAACCACTGCATCTTCAGCCGGTCTTTAAGGACTGTCGGTATTTCCCTCACCAAGAAGGGACCAGCATCTCCGATGAACTCTTTGCTAAGGGCATCTGCCTGCCATCTGGGACCAATATGACAGAGGCTGAACAAGAGAGAGTTATTGGGATTATTAAAAATGTCTTGAAAAAGGCATAGCAATATCTCGAAAAGGGATGAATCTTGACCAAAATCCCCTTCTCCATGAATTTCCAACACCGTTGGGTGGCATGAAAGACTGAATCTACCAAACAGCCAGCAAGGTCCTAGGGCCTGCTGGCTGTTTAGTATTTAAAATTCCAAAGTAGTTGCTGGATACAATCTATAAATGACTGAAAAAATTACAGCCGAGTCTCTACGAAATCTCTTGCCACAATAGAGTCTTGGGTAACTAGACAATCCAAGGCGAGAATCTTTACACCAAGCTTTTGAGCCTCAGCTAGTGCTTCACCAAAGGCTTGATGGGTCTTTACATTAGGGGTAAAATATTTGACATCTTTCATTTGGATTATGAAAACCAGATAGGCTTCATATCCTTCAGTGCCGGCCAGGACCAGCTCCTGGATATGCTTGACTCCCCGCTCTGTCGGAGCATCGGGAAAAAGGGCAACTCCCTCTTCCTCCAGGGTTACCCCCTTCACCTCAACAAGTATTTTCCTTTGGCCCGCTTCAAGGTAAAAATCAAATCGGGAGTTTTGATATTTATACTCCGGCTTAATAAGCTTAAGGTCTTGGAAATAACCCTTTTCAAGGACCCATTGCTGGAAGACCTTATTGGGTACTTGACTATCCATATTGATCAAACGCTTTCCCTTGCGGACTCCGATCAAATCGTATTTTGTTTTCCGATGTTCATAATCCGCTTCCTGGAGGAAGACCGTCGCCCCGGGAATCAGTAATTCTTTACAGCGACCGGTATTTTTAACGTGGGAAACCTCTTCTTTCCCGTTAATTTCCACCAGGGCTATGAATCGGTTGGGGCGGGAAAGAAATCTCCCTTCCCTGATGTTTTGGTAGTGCATACTTCACCTGCAGCTCAATAAATTTTTTTCCAACTTTACGATATATAATTCAGAAAATAGTGCAAAGTTTTCTGAAAATCAGTTATAATGTCCCTAGTAAAATTGTATAAGGGGGGAATCTTCGTGGCAGATTTAGGCTCGGCAATTCGTTTCATGCGCAAGAATCAAAAACTTAGTTTAAAAGATGTTGCCGAAAAAACAGCACTGACTATCAGTCACTTAAGTCAGATTGAACGAAACTTGGCCAGTCCCTCCCTAGTTACTTTAGAGAAGATTGCTCAAGCTTTGGGGTATCCTATCTCTTCCTTCTTTGTAAATCCTCAATTTACCTCCACCTATGTACCGGAGCATGCTCAGAAAGTGATTAAAATCAATTCCGGAACTACAATCCGCTTTCTCATTAATAATTCCGGGCAAAGGAAACTGGGCGCATATATTGCTGAAATTACAGACCTGGTCGGGGAAGAGCTTATATTTCGTGCCGGGGCAAAGTTAGTCTATGTATTGGCAGGGGAAATGACCTTCCACGTTGCCCAAAAGGAGTTCTTTCTTGCCGAAGGAGATTCCTTATTCTTTAATAGTAGTGTTCCCCATTGGATTGGCAGCAAATCAAAAGAAACTCTAAAACTATTTGTAGCTACATCTCCGGCAGTAATTTTCTAATTTGAGCAACTTGAATAAGAAGGGTGATATTTATTGATTGAAGTTGGTAAATTCATTCGTGCAATCCGTAAAAGGCGCAACCTAACAACTACCCAATTGGCTGACCAACTGGATTTAAGCAACGGATACATCAGCCTAATCGAGAGGAATATTGTCAGCCCCTCCTTAGCTACTCTAAAAAGAATAGCCCAAGTGCTGCATGTGCCTTTTGAGTCCTTCTTTTTAGACGCGGATAAAGAGGTAATTTATAGTTTTGTTAAAAAGGACGACCAATTATTTCTTACCGCCGAGGACAGGAAGTGGCGTTTACTAATTGACAATAGTAAAACTGACCTGATGGGAGCATATATTGTTGCTACAACCCATTTGGATAAAAATGTCTACTCCCATAAAGGAGTGGAATTGATCCATATCCTCGAAGGAGAAAGTGCCATTTGTGTAGGTAAAGAAGACTATACCCTGAAGGCCGGAGATTCCCATTATTTTGATGCTTCTATCTTACACTGGGACAATAACAAACCCGGTACTCCCCGGAAGCTTATTGTCGTAGTTACCCCTCCGGAAGAATTTCATTTTTAAAGGCTCCAAAAGCGACTGCTTTTAGAGCCTTTTATCTATATAATTATCCGTTCCGTATGGGTATAGACATTCATACTGTTTTCCCGAGCAAATCCTATGACCGTTATCCCTAGTTCATTGGCAAGTTTAAGTGCTAAATCAGTTGGTGCAGAGACTCCGATCAGAATCGGACATCCCATCTTGGCTGTCTTGATAAGGATTTCTGAAGAAATGCGTCCACTAAAAACAACTACCTTTTGTGAAAGGTCAATTCCCTCCAGGAAAGCATGACCATACAATTTATCCAAGACATTATGCCGCCCAATATCTACAACTTGGTAATCCAGCTTTCCCTTTGAAGCCAAGGCCCCCCCATGAACTCCCCCTGTAAGATGAAAAAGCACAGAGGCGTCTTCAAGGAGGTTGCTGTATTGAGTAACTTCCTGTGCAGAAATCTGCAGTTGGCTTTCAACTTTTTGCGCTAATCTGGCATCGTTAGCAAAGTAAAAGGAACTTTTTCCTTTGCCGCAGCAAGAAGTAAGGTAACGTTTGAGAAAGAGATCTTCACTTATGGTTCTTCCTTCTGTAGTCTCTACCCAAATTAGCCCTTCTTTTTTATCTAAGGTGAGCTTTTTTAATTGATCGGGATGGCTGATTATCCCTTCCGAACATAGAAAGCCCGCTACTAATTCCTTCTCCTGACTTGGCGTACAGATCATTGTTGCAAATTCTTTACCATTGATATAGACAGTGAGGGCTTTCTCTACCACAACCTGCTCTTGGGTAATACATTGATCTGCTCCCTTAATTTTAACAACCCGGGTCTGGATTGAATTTGCTAATTCCATTTTTATCCCCCCTTGTTCTGCATCATCTGCTAAAGATCTGGTGGAAATTAGCTGTGGTAGGACTTAATACTATTTAATCATACAATCAATTCATAATAAAGATCATTATTTTCCCGTATCCGTTGAGCTTTTCCTTCGTAAACCAGATGCTCCAAATGGGCCATTGCTTCGCCTGAGGCAAACCACTTTTGGGCCGCCGGAAAGTCGTTCCAGTTCTTATATTTTAAGTCCCAATGCATTTGCGCCGCTGTTCCACTAACTGTTTTTCTGCCGCCTCGCAGAATTTCCGTGATTTCCGACAGACGCTCCTCATGGTGGGCAATCAGTTCCTTAATCCGTTGCCGATGATCTTTAATAATGCTGCGATGAGCCGGAAATACCAAATCTATTTCAAACCGGCTGATTTTTAGCAGACTGTCGATGAAATTCCCAAGACTATCGATCTTGAAATGCCAAAAGGTAATGTTGGGAGTTATTTCATTCAGAATATGGTCGCCGCCGATAAACAGTTTATGATTAGGCTCATATAAGCCGATGTGACCAGGGCTATGTCCTGGAATATCGATTACCTCAAATTTATAAGGACCTACTTCTAAGCAGTCCCCTTCTTCTAAAGGAGAATATACAAAAGGCCCATCGGCTTCCGCGCCAAATTCTTCATTAACTACAGAAAGGAATTGTTTATCTAAATTAAGGGCCCGCGTAAGTTCACTCAGAATAAAATCCGGGGAAGACCTAAAGTTGTTTAAAAGTTTTCCATCCTTCTTGCCAATATAAACTTCACAGCCCAAATCCCTTAAATAATCAGCCAATCCCGTATGGTCCACATGCATATGAGTTAAGATTAAATCAGTCTTTTTCAGATCTATTTGCAGCTTCTCCACTCCGGCCATAAAGGCATCTTTACATATTTCCAAGTTAAACCCGGTATCGATAATCAGATTGCGATCCTTAGAAACTATAATATAGCTATTTAAGATCTTGAGCGGATTTTTGGGCAGCGGAACCTCATTTAAATAAATATGGGGGTAAATCTCTCGAATCATTGCTTCACCTCAAAAACAACATTATTCTGATAATTCTAGCACAAAAACGTCTAAATTCAAAGGGAATGCACCTAAGATTGTCTAGCTTCAACTTAACACTTATAATAATAGTAATTGCTTATCGTGAAAAGGAGATATCTCAATGCGTCAATTAAGTCTTAGTAAATTACAGCCGGGTGATATCCTTGGCCGCACTATCTATGCCAACGATGGGCGGGTATTATTGGGGCGAGGGATAAAACTAACCGCTTCTTACATAGAACGCCTTAAAAAACTTGGAATCAGTATCGTTTATATAGATGATGAGGAAAGCAAGGATATCGAAATAGAAGATGTAATTACCGAAGAACACCGTCGTGAGGCGATGAATTCTTTAGACAACGCTGTTCAGGCGGTAAAAGTCGGTAAAGACTTTGATGGTTTTACCGTCAAGAAAACCATCAACAATATCATCCAGGATATCCTTTTTCAAAAGGATATCTTTATTGGCTTGGCGGATATGAGGACCTATGATAATCAAATCTTTGCTCATTCGGTTAACGTCTCCGTTCTTTCTATTGTCATAGGTAAGGCCTTAAATCTTGATCGAGAAAATCTAGAAGGATTGGCCATTGGCGCATTATTTCACGATATTGGAACTGTGAAGCTGCCTAAAGAACTTTTGAATAAGCGAGAACCCTTTACGCCGGAAGAGGCTGAGCTCTATAAAACTCATACCAACTACGGCTTCGATCTTCTGAGAACCAAACGGGAGTTAAATCTACTTAGTGCCCATATTGCCTTTCAACATCATGAGCGTTTAAACGGTAGCGGCTATCCCCGCAATCTTGAGGGTGATTCCGTGCATCAATGGGCTCAGATTGTGGGCATCGCCGATTTCTACGATAACTTAGTCAATGACGGACCTGGCCATACCCGAATCGCCCCTTACGAAGCCTGCGAAATCCTGATGGGCAGTGCTGAAAAATTCTTCCCTAAGGATCTCATTATTACTTTTCTAAAACATATCGCCGCATACCCCACAGGCTGCACGGTCAAGCTCAGCACAGGGGAAATCGGTATCGTGGTAGATCAAAACAAAAGCCTGCCTATGCGCCCGATAGTCAGAGTATTATTGGCTGACAAAACTCTTTCCGATGTACAAGCTAAGGAGTATAACCTTGTTGAGGAGCGCACCTTATTTATCGAATCTTTGCTTGAGTAGCCTGCCATTTTTCTGTGCAGCACCATCTGATGACTAAAAAGAGGTCTGGGTCGTGTAGCTTATCGCACATCCGTTAAGCTACGCTTTCAAGTCCTTTTCTGAGTAGAATTAAGGGAAGCATATCATTTGATTTGCTTCCCTTTTTATTTTACTAGCTTTTTTCTTTGAGCTTCATTCTTTTCTAGGCTGATGGCGTAGAATTTGTCCCTTGATTGATCTTACTACTTTTTCATACCAGGCAAGAAGGTATACAGTCTAAGTGCAAAAGCAACGACAAATAACACTACACCAAAGGGTAGTAGCCCCAAGGCCATTTCAATCCCGGAGGGAAAATAGGGCCATGAGCTGGCAAAAGATGACAGACCTTCTTGATACTCCCCGATGGCTACCGGATAAGCCCAATTCTCAATTCCCGTCCCATTGATATTAAAACTTAAAGGAATTGCATTAAAAGAAGGGAACATCAGCATGAGGCGGTGTGCGAAAACCCCGACAAAGAGCAGAATACTGCCTAAAATTAAAGCGGTACGGGAACCTTTGCCCTTTTGGGTAAAGAAGTAAATCATGGTAAAGGCGGGAAGAAGCAGCTCCGTGCCGTAGAGCAAGCCATATTTACCAAAGAGAAGGGCAAAAAGCTCATGACCTTCAGCCCCTCCCCACCAGCCATGAATAAGGAGATCCACAGCGACGAAGAAGTAGTGAACAACTAAGGCTCCGGCTACAATAAGAGCAAGAGTTTTAAAAGCATCATGATATTCGGAAAACCTTTCTTTTCCCACGTATAAAAGGGAAATCACAAGCACCAGGGCTGTCCCGGAGGCTACCGCTACGGCTACGAAGTCCGGCGGCAGAACTGCCGTATTCCACCAAGTCCTAGAGGCTTGGGTGGCAAAGATCAAGGCAGTTACCGTATGGATGAGGACAGCAAAAGGCAAACCGATTATCGCTACGCGCTTGGACCACTTTTTCGAGAAAAGATAAATCTCCTCTTGGGAATATTTCTTGGTCCAGCCATTCAAAAAGCCTCGCCCTTCCTTCTTCCAATCCGGCAAAAGCTGAACATAGACACTTGAGAAAGTGACCAGCAAATAGGCACTGATAACGATTACGTCCCATACCAGTGGGGAAGTTAAGTTGGGATGGAGAAACATATTATAGATCCGGTCCACCCGACCAATATCCGGTAAAATCATGGCACCCGCTCCCAGACTGCAGGCAAAGGCCGATAAGGAGGCAATCTTGGTTAGGGGCTTCAATTTTTCAAGATTAAAGAGATAGACGGAAGAAGAGACTATCAACCCCCCGGCAGCAATTCCGACAAAAAAGGCGAAGGTAGCGATATATAGTCCCCAGCTAAAAGAATTCCGCATGTTGGTGACAATAAGGCCTGCCTTTATTTGATACCCCCAGGCACTGAGGCTAATCAATAATAGTATCGCCGCCAGCACCAGCACTTTATTCAGGGGGTTACCGGCCACACGGGTAGTTTGGGTTGTTACCACATTATTTTGAGCCAAGTTTTTCTCACCCTTTCATAAATATTATGTTTCTATCAGACTTTCGGATTGGGATAGCACAATTACCGATTTGGTTTACTTGCCGGCAGATAATAGACTTTAGGCTTTGTCCCCAGCTCCTCTTTGAGCCGGAAGCCTTGGCGGTCACGAATTAAGCGGCTTACCTCGGAATCGGGGTCATCTAAATCCCCAAAAATCCGTGCTTTGGAAGGACAGGCTCGAACACAGGCCGGTTCTTCTCCTTGCGAGGTATATTGGAAACAGAAGGTGCATTTTTCTACTACTCCCACCGGGCGATTGGGGGTATAAACAAGACGTCCGTCTTTGTCCCTTGCCTCTGCGGGGTAACCGTATTCATAACCCTCTTTATACCCGGCCCGTTCTTTGACATTTTTAGGGTCCTCCCAATTAAACTGCCGAACATTATAGGGGCAGGCGGCTATACAATACCGACAGCCGATGCATCGTTCAAAATCTACCAGGACTACTCCCCGTTCATCGGTGTAAGTGGCTCCTACCGGACATACCTTTTCACAAGGCGCATTGTCACACATTTGACAGGATACCGGCAAGAAATTCATCTGTAGATTACCCTCTTCGCCAACGGCGCTTTGATGATAGGGACTTCCGGGAGTGAAAACCCGGTTCCACCAGGTGCCCGGTGGCTGAGCATTATGGGATTTGCAGGCTACGGCACAGGTACGACAACCGATGCATTTATCTAAATCAATGACCATTCCCAATCTCATTACTTATCACCCACCTTTTTAACATCACAGAGGCATTCATTCCAAGCAGTATTAGGGGCCCACATTCCCGGCACAAAGTAGACCTCGTGAGTAGGCTTAATAAAGGGATAGGTTAAGCTGTTATAGGAGGTCTCTTTAAGGTAACGGCTCCACCAACCCTGTTCAAACATGGCAACCTTTCTACCTACCCCGGGATCCACTACAACGTAAGCCAGGAGTTTTCCCCGGTCATTATAGACTTCGACTTCGTCTCCGTGTTGGATGCCTTTTTCCGCAGCATCCGTTGGATTCAGCCAAACGCTGGCTTTGCCTTCTTGAAGCTCATTCATCCAGATGTTATTGGAATGAGTAGAGTGAACCCGATAAATGGCATTACGGGTAACAAAGTTGAAGGTGTATTTTTCGCGGGCTGCCGGATTCAGGGCGTATTCACTTTCCTCAAAAGGAGGCTTATGAACCGGCAACTGTTCCCCCGCTTCCAGGAAGGCATCCTCATCTTTGTAGAATTCGATCCGCCCGCTCTTTACGAATTGAGCCGTTTGTTCCAGCTTAGCCGGGAGGCTTTGGGGCGGGAAGGGACGTTTACCATGGACTTGCTCATAAAAGGGAATCTGCCGATTACCCGGCACCTCCGACTTTAAGCGGACAGGTCCTTGCTTTAGCTGTTCCAAGGTGATTCCTTCACAATTAGGTCCTCCGGTTTTCAGCATCAGCTTAATAGCCTCTTCCGCAGCCTGATCCGGTTCCAATCCAGGGAAAAAATACTTTTCAAACTCAGGATTCAAGCGTTTAGCCAATTCTCGGAAGATCCAAAGCTCCGGTTTTCCCTCGTAAACCGGTGGGATAGCAGGTTGTTGCAACTGCAGATAAGGATGAACCGGTGATGCTGTGAGATCCGTCTTTTCATACCAGGTTACACCCGGGAGGACCACATGGCTGTACTGACAGCTGGTGGTCATTTGGAAATCTATGTTGGCCACAAACTCTAATTCCCCGGATTGAACCCGGTCCCGGAGGATATTGGCCATATTGTGCTGATCAAAGGGATTGCCCCAACCGAAGATTAGAGCCTTAATTCCCTGTTGGGGATACTTTGCTTTAATATTTTTCGTGGGGCCATTTAACACATATAAGAAAGGCAGCCAATTTTGCTTGCGTCCCTCCGGAACCCACCATTCCCCCACTTTAATACGAATGCGGTATTGTCCGGCATAGGTTGAGATCCCCGCCCCCGGTTGTCCGATGTTCCCCGTTAATACATTAATCAGGGCAAGGGCACGCCCCTTGAGATCGCCATGATACCACTGATAATTGCTGGCGCCATAGACAATATGGAGCGGCTTTGCAGTCGCCATCTCCCGGTCAATGCGGACAAGGGTTTCAGTCTTCATTCCGGATTCCTTCTCAACTACCTCGGGGGTATATAGATTTAAGCCCTCCTTGAGAAGCTGGAAAACGGGTTTGGCCTTGACTCTCTCGCCATTTCTAAGAGGAACCTCTACCTCCCCTTCAAGGATAAGATCCTGCGGCAGGTCCAGCTTTTCGGGGTGAACCGCTAAGAAATTCCCGTTATAGACGACAAAGGCTTCCCGATAGGCCGGGGTATCCTCCGGTTTACTTAGCCCTTCTACTTCATCTGCTTTTAGGCGTTTACCATTGTCTGAGCGTACCAGTAGGGGTAGATCTGTAAAGGTCCTAATAAAAGTTTCATCATAAAGGCCCTCATCCAAAATGACTTTACAAATCCCTAAAGCTACGGCGGCATCACTACTGCCATTGATGGGTATATACTCATCGGCCTTGGCCGCCGTCGGACTATAGCTGGGGTCGAAAACGACGACTTTGGCCCCTTTATTTCTTGCCTCAACTAGAAAATGGGCATCCGGCAAACGGGTAGCTAAAATATTGGAACCAAATACCGCCATGTAACGAGCATTTAGCCATTCACTGGGCTCAAGTTCCTCTGACTGCACGCCGAAGGTCATGGGCCAGAACATGGGCAAATCGCCATTTTGGTCGTAGGCATGATGAATATTCCAGCCTGCCAGAGTGGCCAGGCGGGACATGGCTCCTTTATGAACATAGCTGGTCCCGCCCACTTGAAAGGCAACCCCAATCGATTCCGGACCGTATTTGGCGGCTATGTCTTTAAGCCTTTGGGCAGTATAATCAAGGGCTTCTTCCCAAGTAGCCTTTTGCAATTCATCTACACCGGGCTTACCTTTTTGAATCAGCGGAGTCTTTAAGCGATCAGGTCCATAAACCAAGTTCATCATCGACAGACCTTTTAAACACCCCCGTGGATTATACTCCTGATCCGGATAGTCTGCGGCTTGCACAATAGCCTTGAGCTCATTATTCTCGACAATGGCATTCATCCCGCAGGCCCCGGTACAGTTGGGAGAGCAGGTGGTGCGAATCGTCTTAAGATTGGGAGCCGCCCCTCTCTTCCCAGGAACCACTTCATCGGCGACAGCCTTGTTAGCGAACCCCACGGCACCCATAGTGCCAACTAAAACACCGGTGGCCGCTGTCCCTTTCAGAAATTGGCGTCGCGAGAGCCTAACCTTGTCTTTTCCCACTTCTTATCACTCCAGTCCAATTTTTGGTTATTTGCTTAATTTAGATTTGTAGGGAATATTAAATAGCAAGTTCCATGCCAACACGGCAGTAATTTCGCAAATATTCTTAAATCGCTTGACATCAAGGATTCAGGGCACCCCCTGCAGTCCTGGTTAAAAAAGTCTCGCCAATTCTCGAAAATCGACCCTCTAAAAAATAAGAAACCCTCTAGAAATCTAGAGGGTTTGCATGAGAGAATATCTTCTTTTTCATAAGTTAATGCTTAAAAAAACGCTCATAAGTACTATAAGCATCTTCTCTATTATTTTCCGTCTTACCTGCAAGTCTAAAGAGCGAGCCTCCAGACCCGCAGGACATAACCACCGCAGCCACATTGATCAATAAATTGATACTTTACCCGACCGCCAAATTGTTGATCGAGAATTTCTGCTAAATAATCAAGTGGATTGCCAAAAGTCGCAGGCGTCACAACGTTCACGTAATACCCAGCGCCGGTATCGGCAACCGCTTCAAGGGCATCTTTAATGACAAGCTTGATGTCCTTTTCATAATCATCATGTTCCAGGCCAACAGAATGATCCTTATTTATCATGGCTATTCTCCTTAATCCTTCACCTGTTTAAATATAAGGATACCATGCAGCAAGAAAAAAAACTGTGCTTTAAATCAATATTAAAAACTGCAAAAAGCTTGGACGCTTTTTTTCATATTATTGATCCCGCTAATGAGAGCTCTGACCGATGAGGTAAATATATCCGTATGGATTCCGCATCCCCAGTAGATTGTTCCAT
>NZ_CEVWNY010000049.1:0-21574 GCF_982384815.1 Desulfitobacterium sp.
ATAGTATATTAGTTACTAGAAAGGGGGAACAAAACATGGCATTTTTCGGTGGAGCCGGCGCAGGTGTAGGCGGAGCCGGTTTGGGTGCAGGAATTGCAATCGTCGTGGTTATCATTCTTCTATTAATTGCAATGGGAATCGTTTTCTAATATAAGGATGCCAAGCGGGACAGAAAAAATGAAAGCGGGGGTTTAGACGATGTACGGATATGGCGGATTCGGCGGTGGTGTTGGTTGCTGCGGCGGCTACGGCGGCAACTTCGTTGGCGCAGGAATTATTGCGATAGCAATCCTTATTCTTATTGCGCTGGGCGTAATCTTCGCATTCTAAGGAGCAGCCTAGAAGAGGTATTGCTTCAGGAGTTGAAAATATTTAAGGAGCCTGCGGGCTCCTTATTTATAACGATCGGTTCTATCATTTCACTTCCTTTTTTTCAGTTTGGGATTTATCAAATATTTATGAAGGAAAGACTCCCCACCGGCAATTAGGAAGGAGCTATAAACTGTTGCAAGAGACCAGGTGTAAACCGGCTCCGTAAAATATCTTCCATATCCCCAAATTATTATAAAGACTAAGAAAAAATCAATAATTGCAGTAAAAAAATTCCCGGCAGCCTTGAGGACTAGGATGTCTCCGATTAAATAGGACCCAATAGCCAGAACCGGACTAAGTAGAAGAACGGAAGTAAGGCTTAAGCCGAAAAATAAAACCATAGTAAGATAGAGGATTAATGTAAACATCAAGTATTTTATCAATATAGCAGTAAGGTGTTTCATCAATATAGCAGTCAGGTGTTTCATGTGGAAAACCTCTAATCGTTTTTGCGGATAGGCTAATCCTAAGGTATCTAAAGCCACGGGGTACAGTCCCCGTGGCTCTTTACTTTTTACTTGCTCCTAAGATCATCGGGCTTAATATTATCCTTGAGCTCATACTTATACCCATTGATCATGGATGAGACTGTGCCGTCATCGTCTAAAATATCCTGACGAAAGACCATATAGAGGTGTCCGAGCAGAAATACTGCATAGCCCCAGGCGAGGAGATGATGGAACATCCGGACCTGGCTTTCACTGCCCATAGCCGGGATCACCCAGGAAAAGAAACCGAGCACTCCGGCAGGGGTGGCTGTAGCCCTCATAGCAAAGCCGGTAAGGATCATACCTAAGCTCGCTAACCAGATGAAGATAAGATACATGAGTTGAGCTATAGAATTATGCCCTACATGGGTGGTGTGTTCGCGGGTTAAGAACAAGTAGTATTTTAAGGTGGCAACAGCGTCCTGCCAAAATTCCTTGCGCCAAAAACGCATTTTCGAGAACTCATTACCAACTATAAACCAGTACAAGCGGAAAAGGAGATTGGCGGTGAATATATAAGCAGTAATGCCATGCCAGTAACGCATATTCCCCATAAAAAAGTTTTCCACTGCCTCACCAGGAGCCACCAAGATCGGTTTGCCAATGTACATTCCGGTGATAAATAAAATCACAATGGCGGTGGCGTTTATCCAGTGAAAAAGCCTAACCGGCAGTTGCCATACATAGGTGGGCCGGCGTAGGCCCGCAGGACTTCTGCCGTTGGAGCGGTTTTTGTATGTTTCATTCATCGGCAAACACATCCTTTCTCGCCACTACAAAATTTTTACCTTAGCCAGTTCCTCACCGGTGGGGGAAATAAGATGGGTAGCGCAAGCTAAGCAGGGGTCAAAGGAGTGAATTGTTCGCAATAACTCCAGGGGTTGATCCTGAACGGCTACGGGAGTGTCCAAGAGGGAGGCTTCATAGGGGCCTTTGACACCTTTATCATCCCGGGGGGCAGCGTTCCAAGTGGTCGGGACGACTGCCTGATAGCTTTCGACTTTTCCGTCGCGGATTTTAACCCAATGAGCGAGAGCGCCTCTAGGTGCCTCGGCAAACCCAACCCCTTGAGCCGAGGAAGGCCAGCGGCCGGGCTCCCATTTCTCGGGATTAAAGGTTTGACTGTCTCCGGCTTTAATGTTAGCAATCAGGTCGGCATAGAATCCGGCTAAATGATCCACGGAGTATTTGGCTTCCAGAGCCCTGGCTAAGGTTCTGCCCAGGGTAGAGAATAAGGCCTCGGTGGGCAGATCCAAACGCTTTAAGGCGTCATCCACCAAGCCCTTTATTTCCCTGTTGCCTCCGGCGTAGCCTACCACAAAGCGGGCCAGGGGCCCCACTTCCATAGGATTGCCTTTCCAGTGAGGGGTTTTAATCCAGCTGTACTTCTTATTTTCATCGAGATTATGGTAGGGTGGTCTTGGCCCGTCGTAAGCAGGATTAGTCATGCCTTGCCAAGGGTGCAAGCCTGCTTTAGGATCGTCGTACCGGTACCAGGAGTGACCGACAAACTCCTTAATATGCTCCGGATCTTTGAGATCCACATCATGGACTTTACTAAGATCCCGATTAAGGACAGCCCCCCTAGGGAAGAGGAAATTCTCAGGCTCGCGGATATCGGTTAGCGGAACTCCGCCATAGCAGAGGAAGTTACCTATGCCGCCGCCCCAAAGCTCGCTTTTATAGAAGCCGGCGATGGCAAAGATATCCGGAATGAGTACCTTATCCACAAATATCTGGGCTTCATCAATTTTTGCCTTGACTAAATTTAGACGTTCCATATTTACAACATGGACATCATTTAGGTTAATCGTGGAGGCGTGTCCTCCTACTAAATAATTAGGATGGGGGTTTTTCCCGCCGAAAACCGTATGGATTTTGACTATTTGCGTCTGCCAGTTAAGAGCTTCAATATAATGGGCCACACCCAGTAAATTGGCTTCGGGGGGCAAACGATAAGCAGGGTGCCCCCAATAAGCATTGGCAAAAATCCCCAATTGGCCGCTTTCAACGAGCCCTTTGACCTTGTTTTGGATATCCCGAAAGTAGCCTTCCGAGGATTTCGGCCAGTCGGAGATGGACATGGCTAGTTCACTGGTTGCTTTTGGGTCGGCTTTAAGAGCACTGACTACATCGATCCAGTCGAAGCCGTGCAAGTGATAAAAATGTACCACATGGTCATGGACCATTTGGGTAAGGGTCATAATGTTACGAATATAATTGGCATTTTTCGGGATTCGATAGTCAAGGGCGTCTTCCACAGCACGGATGGAGGCGATCGCATGGATATGTGTACAGACACCGCAAATTCTTTGTACAAAAGACCAAACATCCCGTGGATCTCTGTTTTCTACGATTTTTTCGATTCCCCGAAAAACCGTTCCTGAGCTTAAGGCATCGGTGATTTTTGTGCCCTCGACTACAGCTTCAATTCTTAAATGCCCTTCCACCCGGGTTATGGGATCAACTACAATTCTTGTGGCCATAGCTTCCAAACCTTTCGCTATTTTCTTTTATTTTCAGGTCAAGATGCTTCGCACGGCTCAGCATGACATGCCTCATTATTCATCTTGGTTATCCTTTTTTCGTTTCTCACTGCTTTTAGAAGCAATGGTAGCTGCCGCATGAACCGCTATCCCAATACCGACAACGCCAAGCATAGCCTTACCCAATTCATCGGGATTCCTGCCGATGGCATTGTTAGGGATATCGGCCAAGTGGGTATAAAAAGGTGTGCTTGTGTCGTACCAGTTGTTTTCAGAACAAGCCATGCAGGGATGTCCGGATTTGACCGGGAAGCTTACTCCATCATTCCATTCAATTACCGCACAAGCGTTATAAGCCACGGGACCTTTGCAGCCCATCTTATAGAGGCACCAGCCTTTTTTGGCCCCTTCATCATCAAACTTTTCTACGAACTGCCCGGCATCAAAGAAAGCTCGGCGGGTGCAGCCATCATGGACTCGTTTCGAATAGAAAGCTTTCGGGCGACCCAGAGCATTCAGCTCGGGAATTTCCCCAAAGGTAATGTAATGGACAATGGTTCCGGTAATCACTTCGGCAATCGGTGGACAGCCGGGTACATCGATGACCGGCTTGTTCTTCACAATCCGCCGGATGGGAACAGCTTCGGTGGGATTGGGATAGGCGCCCTGAACACATGCATTGCAGGCACAGGAACCATAGGCAATAACTGCGGCTGCTCCATCTGCACACTCCTTGAGCAAGTCGTTGGCGGTCATTCCACCGATCGTACAGTAAACTCCACCATCCCCTAAGGTGCCGCTCCCTTCCACTACCAACACATATTTGCCATAATAGTCCTTCATGGTTTTTAGACGGGCCGATTCGGCCTGTGTTCCCGCTGCGGCCTGCAAGGGCTCCATGTAGTCCAGAGAGATCATATTGAAGATAAGATCGGAAACAAGTGGGTGGGCACTACGCAGGAAGGATTCCGCACAACAAGTGCACTCCTGCAGGCTAAGATAGATCACCGGTACGCGGGGCTTCGTTTCTAAAGCGTGGACGATCTTGGGAACAGCTGAGGAATCCAGACCCAGCATGGCGGCAGTCATTGTACAGAATTTCAAAAAATCCCGCCGGGAGATACCTTTGCGGCGAGCCCACAGATAATAGGTTTCGTTGCCCAATATCAAGACCTCCTCACCCTTTATTATTCTATTGGTTAACCATTAGGTGGAAAATTATGCATTGTAATTTTGTAATTTTCTATCATTCAAAAAGGCTTTGCCCGGGTTCCTGCAATGGTCAAGTGGTTGACGGTGTAGAAAGGACTCATCCTTCAGACTTAGTAATGTTTTTTTGGTAATACTAAGAAAACAACAATTAGCACGAGGTGAAGGAATGAATCTTCTAATTAAAAACGGCTTAGCCTGGCTTCATGAACTGGGAGATTACGTAAAAGTTGATATATTAGTTGAAAAAGATAAAATCAAAAAGATTGCTCCGCTAATTGAAGTGGAAAAAGCGATTCCAAATATCGACATTAAAGAGGCCTATGTCCTGCCGGGATTAATCGACTGCCACTCCCATTTAGGGATTATTGAAGAGGCTACCGGAAAAATCGGCGTGGACAACAATGAGATTTCCGACCCTATTACTCCGAATTTGAGGGCTATTGATGCAGTCAATCCTATGGATATAGCTTTTAAGGACGCCTTGCGCAGTGGGATCACCACCGTTATGTCCGGACCGGGGAGTGATAACCCCGTAGGGGGCCATAGCATTGTGGTAAAAACTGCCGGACGAATTATAGACCAGATGGTAATAAAGGACCCGGCGGGGCTTAAAATAGCACTGGGAGAGAACCCGATTACCACCTATGGTAAGGATAAAAAGACGCCGGTTACCCGTATGGGGACGGCGTCCCTCATTCGTGAGTTATTTATGAAGGCTCAAGATTATTTGGAGTTAAAGCAACAAGGTAAAGTAAAGTATCGTGAAGCAAAGCTGGAGGCGATGATTCCGGTCCTGACTGGAAAGGTCCCTCTGCGGGCTCATGCTCATCGCGCGGATGATATCATAACGGCTATGCGGCTTGCCGAGGAATTTAAGATTGAGAAGCTGGTCATTGAACATGGCACAGAAGCCGATTTGATCGCGGATTACTTGACGGAAAGGAAAGTAGCCGTAGCCTTTGGTCCAATGTTGACGCCGCGTATCAAGATGGAGTTAAAGAATCGTAATTATGCCTCTGCCCTTAGGTTAGTGGAGTCGGGGTTAAAAGTAGGCTTGATTACGGATCACCCCTATAATTCTATTGACCAACTAAGAACCATAGCTATCCTTGCCGCAGCAGAGGGTCTCCCCAAAAAGGACGCCATAAAATGCATAACTATTAATCCGGCGGAAATCCTTAACTGCCAGGATCGAATTGGGCGAATTGCCGAAGGCTTAGATGCCGATCTGGTTGCGTTTAACCGTGACCCACTTGATATTAATGCCAAGGTACTCTTGACAATTATTAACGGAAAGATAGTTTACACTAATAATGATAGATTTAGAGTTTGAAGTTAAAGGAACAATTTATATTTTTTGCTCATAGAATAGAGTGATTTTAGGAGGAAAGCAGAGCAATAGGTAAAAAAACTTATTTATTTTAGGGTCTTGTAGATTAAAAAGGGTTTTCTGTGATAATGTATACTTTTTTATTGACAAGCGGCGACATTGTGCTACAATTGTTTTCGATAGGAATTTGGGTCACCGAACGATTGGTTCGGCTCGGATTCCTACCATTTTACAATTGAAAAGGGGGCAACGATGACAAGATGAACAATTCTCTGGGACGTCATGTGTTGGCTGAAATCTATGGTTGTAGTTTCGACATTCTTAATAACCGCGAAGAAGTCGAAGCAATCATGGTCAACGCAGCCCTGGAAGCAGGTGCGGAAGTGCGCGAAGTGGTATTTCATAAGTTTAGTCCGCAAGGTGTTAGTGGGGTAGTGGTAATTTCCGAATCCCACCTAGCCATTCATACTTGGCCTGAACTTGGTTATGCTGCTGTAGACGTCTTTACATGCGGGGATCGTGTCAATCCCTGGGACGCCTGTAATTATCTGACTGAGCAATTTAAAGCCGGTCATATGACCGCGACAGAAATGAAGCGCGGAGTAGTGGAAGATCCAAAAGAAGCGGTTAATCTTTAGGAGGGATATTTATTTTATTCCAGACTGAGATAAGGCTGGCAAGGTAGACCTTGTAACACGGAAGAGTTGCAAGGTCTATTGTTTTGGTTTTTTTAATGTCAATATTTTCTAGGTAAATATGGGATGATTTGATTGATCTTGTAAAAAATAATAAGGCATATATATGAGCAGGATTTTACAAAGAAGCCTAGAATATAACTTAGATTAGCCTCTAATATTAAGGAGAGATTGCCTTGTTGCACTTCACTGAACAATTCAAGGAGGAACTTGAAGAAATAAAGGAAACACTTAGACGTGAAATCAAGCTCAAGGCCGCTGAATTTGATGAACTTATCGAATTAGATTTTAATGAGCTGGATAATAACGCCTGTCCCCTAATTGTCCTTTCGATAAGCAAAACCTTTGGGGGAGTAACACATTCGGCTATAAGTTTAGCAACGATTTTCCAGTATGTTTTTATGGCGGATCAGGTCCATCGCTTAATGAAAGATGATCATGATCTGGAAGAAAGTAAGCGGCAGTTTCCGGTGTTGGTGGGGGATTTTCTCTATGGAAAATTCTTTTTAGGCTTATGTAAAGCGAAGATGCTTCATTTTCTGGCTCCTTTTGCCAAGGTTATTAAGAGTATGAATCAAGGGGCAATATCCCGTTGGTTAGTCAAAGATAATATAGAGGTCGGCGAAGGCGAATACATAAAGATTCTCGAAATGGAGAGAGCTTCTCTAACCGGTCTTGCAGCTCGGCTTGGTGCAGAATTGGCCGGATGCCCGGAAAAAATTCAGGACCAATGTGAGGTTCTAGGCCGAAGCCTCGGTATTGCCTGGGCAGCTTACCAAGAGCAATTACAGAGGAGTATCATTGATAGTGCTTTAAATCAGGCTCGAATCGTGCAGGCTGAGCTTTCCCTGGGTAAGGGATTTTTGTTGAGTGAATTAATCGATTACATGGAAGCTAATCTTAAGTTTGATACGCTGGAACTTAACTATAGATAAGGGATTTTTGAATTTTTTTTGTCACCGGGAGTATTCCGTGCTAAAATTAAATGTGGTATACAAATACTTCACAATGTAAAAGCTGGGTCCCAATCTAGATGGACTAATGAATATAGAAGGATTTTCGGGAAGGATGTGTGGGGATGCGCAGGCGAAAACGTGAGGACGAAAATATGCCACTCATGGAGCATATTCGCGCATTACGCAAGGTTTTCATATTTGCGGCTTACGGTATTGTTTTAGGCACTGTAGTCGGTTGGCTATATAGTGATCAGGTTTTCGGATATCTGGCTAATCCGGTTCAACAACTGGAAATAGAATTTGTTACCTTAACCCCAATGGAACTCATTATGGTTAAGCTTAAGGTTTCCCTGGCTGTGGGTATCGTCGTGGCCGCACCGATTATTCTTTGGCAGATCTGGAGCTTTATCCTCCCGGCGTTGAAGCAAAATGAAAGAAAATATCTCTATATGATTGTCCCCAGCTCCTTGGTTCTGCTTGTGGTAGGTATTGGTTTTGCCTTTTTCTTCGTTATTCCGGTAGGTCTCAAATTTCTTCTTTTTACTGGGCAGAGTGTCTTAACTTCTACTACCTTACTTACGAAATCATCTTATTTATCTTTTATCCTTCGTTTTCTTCTTACTTTTGGTTTGGTCTTTCAACTTCCCGTCATTCTGCTGATCCTGATCCGCATGGGTCTGCTCTCTCCCGATAGTTTAGCCCGCAAGCGGAAATATGCTTTTTTCGGCATCGTTGTAGTGACTATGCTTATTTCACCTACTCCTGACCCAATGACTCAAGGGCTGATGGTGTTGCCTACTTATTTGTTGTATGAAGTAAGCATTTGGCTTGGTTATCTCGTGGCACGTAATCGAGAGAAGGCACTGCAAGGTTAGGGGGGTAAAAATTGAGTTTTAATGAACTCGTCGTATTAATGGTTATTGCTTTGATCTTATTTGGTCCCGAAGATCTCCCGGATGTAGCGCGGGCTATCGGTAGAATTGTCTTTGAAGTGAAAAAAATTGCCGGAGATATGACAAAGGAATTTCAAGAGGCAGTGAATACTCCCTCCAATATTGTCAAAAAGACTCTGGATGAGACCTTGAAAGCTCCTACTCCGAACAAAAGCAGTCAAGGGGAAGCAACAAAGGCTGCTTCAACGGAGGCGGCGGCTAATCCTGAGACCGCGAATACCGCGGCGGATAATGATGAAACGCCTAATCATACTGAGGAAGAGCTTCTTACCTATGATGAGGACCCCTTGGCTGAACTCCCCGAAGAGATGGTTTCCTACGATAAAGGTTATAAGCAGGTGAACCAAGATTGAAACAACTTTGGCTTTTTAACCAAATCAACTCTGATTTACAAAGGGTTGAGAAAGAACTTTATGCTTATATTAAGACGGATTTCCCTGTTTTAGATCTGTCCGCTGTTCAACTATTGGAGGCTGGAGGGAAACGTTTACGCCCGGCTTTTACCCTTTTGGCGGGAAAATTCTATGGCTATCCTATCAATAAGCTGTTGCCGGTGGCTATGGCCTTGGAGCTGATCCATATGGCTACTCTGGTCCATGATGATGTTGTCGATGCCTCAACAACCCGGCGTGGGCTGCCTACAGTAAAAGCAAAATGGGGGAATATTGTTTCTATAGCGACAGGAGATTATCTTTTGGCCAAGGCTTTGGAATTACTTGCCCAGATTAATCATCCGGATGTTTCGCGGATTCTCGCCGAAGTCAGTGTCGAGATGAGCCAGGGCGAAATACAGCAGATTAAGGCCTCCAATGATGTCAATCAGAATCTAAAGCAATACTATTACCGAATCAAGCGAAAAACGGCATTACTGATTTCCGCTAGCTGCAAATTAGGGGCATTGGTTTCCTCAGCTCCCCGCAGGGAAGTCTGGGCTTTAGGGGCCTATGGACATTCCTTGGGGATGGCCTTTCAGATCGTGGATGACATTCTTGATGTTACGGCAGAGGCTTCGGAATTGGGAAAGCCGGTTGGGGGAGATATTCGTCAAGGTATCATGACCTTGCCATTAATCCTTGCCCTTAACCAGTCTGAGCGTAGGGATCAATTCCGGGAATTATTAATTAAGCCTGCTAAAACAGACGCAGAGGTTCATGAGGCAATTCGAATCATCAAGGAATCCGGTGCTATCGAAGACTCTATGCATTATGTAGATTTATATATAAGGAAGGCTAATTCCTATCTTCAAGAACTTCCCAATGTGCCCACGCGCAAAGCTCTTGTAGACTTAGCCTATTTTGTCAAGGACCGAAAATTTTAATTTATTGAGTCACCGGATAGCCTTTTATCGGTAATCCGGTTTTTATCTTTGATAAAGGGGTAAAATATGCAAGAAAATTTAAGAATATGGATGGGCGGGTTGATTTTTAGTGAAATCTTTATCATAATGTAGAAATTACCGTAACTAGCTACTTTGCAATAAATAATTTCTATGGTATTATACAGACGGAAGCTTAGTGAAACAATTATTGCACTAATAAGTATTTTTGCAAGCTTTTGTGTGAAAAAATGGGTAAGGACTAGAGGGAATTAGAGAAAGGGGTTGTTCCATATGTCAAAGCTCGATGTTAAACTAACACGTCGTACAGCTTTAAAAGTCGGAGCCTTAACCGCTGCCGCTGTTGCAGTGGGCATTCCGGTAGGAAGCTTTAAAGTAGCGAGTGTTAAGGCCGCAGGAACGGAGTCGGGTGAATCCAAACAATTAGGCTTTTTGTATGACCAAAGTAAATGCATTGGTTGTAAAGCCTGCGCTTCCGCATGTAAAAAAACTAACAATTGGGAACCGGGTGCTGAATGGCGGAAAGTGTATTCTAAAAAGACAGATAAAGGTTCTGTATTCTTATCGATGAGTTGTAACCATTGCGAAGATCCGGCTTGTATGAAGGTGTGCCCTGTTAAAGCCTATACCAAACGTGAAAAAGACGGTATCGTAATTCATGATACTAAGAAATGTGTAGGATGTGCATATTGCCTTTATGCTTGTCCATATCATGCTCCTCAGTTTGTAAAATCCGGCACGGGAGCAGTTACGAAATGCAGCTTCTGCTATCAAATCCAAGATGAAGGCGGTAAACCTGCCTGTGTATCGGCATGCCCTGTGAAAGCTCTGCAATACGGTGATCTTACCGAGTTAAGAAAAACAACTGGTGCTGTGGCTCCGGAGGTCAATGGTCTTCCTCCTGCCGATATCACCAATCCTTCACTCGTAATTATTCCAAAAGCTTAAGGTAATAAGGAGGAGGAAAAGACATGCAACTTCATTGGGGATGGTTAATCGTTATATATCTCTTTTTAGGGGGCTTAGGCGCAGGAGCATACCTGACTTCTTATGCCGCTCAGAGGGGTTGGCTAGGTAATTCACCGGCTTTGAAACGTGCCGGGTATTTTATGGCAGCACCTATCGTTGCCTTTGGTACGGCACTGTTGGTATTTGACCTTGGTCAAGGTTTAAGAAAACCCTGGTTGTTAATCGGTTTGCTGAGAAACGTTACTTCTTCGGTAATGACTTGGGGTGTATATATTCTCGCCCTGTTCATTTGCGTAGGACTTGTAGTAGCTTTCCTTGTCCTTAAGAAAAAAGAAATTCCCGGTGTTTTGGAACATGCCGGTGCGGTTTTAGCTTTAGCAACTTGTGCTTATACAGGACTTCTTGTGGCTGTAGTTGAAGCGATTCCTTTCTGGAATACTTATGTAATGCCGGTATTATTTGTTGTTTCTGCTATATCCACAGGTCTTTCCATCACTCTTTTAGTGAGCAATATTATTGACAAAGGTCTTCATACTGATGAATACAAGACTACCAAGCTCCACTTCTATCTTGTCAGCATTGAAATCGTTCTCATCGCCTTCATCTTCAGCATGGCCAATGCCGGTAATAAGGGCGCTGTAGCCGCTGCTTCCGCAGGTAAAGCAATCTCCGGTGAACTCGCTCTTTGGTTCTGGCTCTTCCTGGTAGTACTCGGACTTGTAGTGCCCCTTTTAATCTCCGCCTATGGAATTAGAAAACTTGGCGGTTCCGTTCATTCAAGTCATGCTCTTCAGGCAGCAACCGGCAGCGGTAGCTCTATTGCGTTAAAACAAGAGCAAGGCTTAGTGAAAGTACTTCTTTTCAGTGATGCCTTAGTGGTTCTGGGTGGCTTTATATTGCGCTATGTGGTTATTTTTGCGGCAATGCCGATTTGGAACGGAATCTTAAACTAAGGAAGCACCAATTAGGATTAGAGATTAAATTACGAAATATTTTAAATGAATAAGGCAGGCAAAGCTCACAGCTTATCAGGCAAACTATACGAGCTTTGCCTGCCTTATTTTCATTATTAGACTTTCAGGCAGCTTTGGTAGACGATATAATATTTGTGTTTATTATCATTTTCTTAAGGACTTCTTAACAATAACTCAAGGAACTATGATTTTTTTGTGAAACAACCCCTCCCACTAGGTTTACGAGTGTATATAGTGTAAAATAATACATAATATAAGCCTTTAGGCTCGAGTTATCAAAATTATACTGGAGGTTGTTATGAGCAATAGGTCTGACGGATTTGTAGAGAAGGTATGGGACATTTTTAGTTCTATGAAGACAGGGTTGGTTCTATTGGGAATCGTTGCCCTGGTATCAGGGATTGGAACCCTTGTACCACAGCAATCCCTAAACCCGGAAGGTGCCATGCAAGTTAGTGAGATCTGGAGAAAGCTGGGATTCACCAACATTTATACATCGCCCCTGTTTCAATTTCTATTAGGCTTGCTTTGCATTAATCTTATTGTGTGTAGTGCGCAACGCTTTGGGGTAATCTATAAATTAACCTTTAATCCCGAACCTCCCCGGGAAGGCTCCCAAATACCGCAAAGGATTAAGACAGAGGTTAGCAGTCCGGATGTTGAAGATTTACGGAAAAAGACTAAAGATGTACTCGGCAAAAAGGGCTTCCGTATTACCCAATTTGAACAAGAGGGTAAATGGGGCTTTACTGCTCAAAAACGGCGCTTGGGCAATTGGGGATCCTTCATTACACATATTTCTTTTGTAATTTTGATCATCGGGGCTTTAGTTGGCTCGCTCTTCGGCTTTAAAGGTTTTATGATGGCCGGTGAAGGCAGTGTCACTCCTCTCAAGGAAATCGAGATCAGCAAGGGTCAGGTAAAACATAACTTTATGGTTAAAATCAACTCGGTGGAAGACAGGATCTTGCCCAGTGGGGAACGGGACAATTGGTATACTGATCTGAGCATTGTTGAATCCGGTCAGGAAGTATTGCGTAAAAGCATTTCCGTAAACCATCCTGTAACCTATAAAGGAGTAACCTTTTATCAAGCCAGTTATGCTCCCGGCGCCTTATTTACTGTTGAGATGGGGGGGCAAAAAAAACCGGTAACTCTCCAAAATGGGGGCTATTTTAATATACCGGGAACCAATCTGTTCCTCTTCCTTGCCGCTATGAAGAATGATCCTAAGGAGTCGGTTATTCTTTATCAGGTTTTTGATGAAAAGAGTCAGGTTAAGATGGGGCAACTTACCCCAGGTCAAAAAGATAATGTCCAAGATGTTTTTAACCTTACCTTTGAAAGACCTACCGCCTATACCGGGTTGCAGGTTAAAGCGGATCCCGGTGTCTGGGTTGTTTGGATAGGTTCAGGACTTTTAATGGTGGGCTTGATTTTATCCTTCTACTGGCGGCCGACTCGTATTTCGGGTATTTTAGAACCAAATAAAGCTCAAGGAGTGCCTACTTTAACTGTAGGATTACATACAGGTAAGTTCAACATAGGTGCTAAAGAGGAATTTGATCGGATATTGAACGATTTAAAGGCCTAATCATATCTGAAAAAAGGAGTGGATTATATGGGTGGAACCTTACAAAACTGGGAAGTAATCATGTTTTATGTCATGGTCGGTGCCTATGTGGCCGGTACTGCTCTTTATTGGCTGTGGATGGCGTTTAAGAAAGATGCCATCGGTTATTTAGCAACTACTGCCGCCATCATAGGCTTAGTGGCTAATACTGCAGCAATTATTTTGCGTTGGATAGTTTCGCAAAGACCCCCTTTAACTAATGGTTACGAATTTATTCTTACTTTTTGTTGGGGAATCGTATTTATCTACTTATTTGCGGAGTTTCGCTATAAACTAAGGGCCTTAGGTAGTTTTGTAATGCCTGTGACCTTCGTATTAATTATATTTATTATCATGAAAATGGGACCAACAGAACGGGTAGCAGGTGCTATTCCTCCAGCCTTAAAGAGTCAATGGTTAACTTTTCATGTTTTTACGGCTATGCTGTCCTATGGTGCTTTTGCGATAGCCTTTGGCTTGGGAATCATGTATTTAATTAAGATTGGCAATTCTTCCGGAGAGAGGAATGCCAAGGAAACTTGGATAAGTCGCATTCCCGATGAAAATACTCTGGATGATTTAGCTTACAAAATGATTGGCTTTGCCTTTCCAATGTTAACCCTATGTATTGTTACCGGTGCCATCTGGGCTGACTATGCCTGGGGAACCTACTGGGCCTGGGACCCTAAAGAGACTTGGTCTCTGATTACTTGGATTATCTATGCAGCTTATCTCCATGCTCGCTTAATGTATGGATGGAAGGGGAAAAGAGCTGCTTGGATGGCTATTTTGGGCTTTGTAGCAGTGCTGTTTACCTTCTTTGGTGTCAACTATTTGCTCCCCGGACTTCATTCATATGCTTGATCGGGAGCTTGTTCATAAAAACACTTAATCGTTTCGATAAGAAATTACTTGTTTAGACCTCCGGTGTTTCATTGTCTGATAGGATTAGAAGTTTGCTTATACAAGTATATGAGTTATACGACAAGGGGGAGATAAGCAAGTGTCGCGTTATTATCCCATATATGTTGATTTACAGAATAAGCCTGTTTTAGTAGTTGGCGGAGGGACAGTAGCCCTGCGCAAAGTTAAGACATTGTTGGAACATGGTGCAATCGTACGCATCGTTTCCCCTAAGCTTCTACCGGAATTAAAGGAACTTGTGGATTTTGTACAATGCTTCTGGGAAGAAAAAAAATACGTTCCCCATGATTTGGGGGATGCGATCCTGGTATTTTCCTGTACTGAGGATGAAGAAGTTAATCGCCTGGTTGCTCAAAATGCCCGCCAGTCTTATCGACTAATCAATGTCGTTGATGACCCGGAAAAGTGTACTTTTATTGTTCCTTCGATAATGGAACGGGGGGATTTAAGTATCGCCGTTTCTACCGGGGGGAGCAGTCCCATCGTTGCCCGTCAGATTAGGGCGGAACTGGAACAGCAATATGGGGAAGCTTATCAAGAATACGTATTCCTCTTGAAAAGCTGGCGGAAAGATGTTAAAGCCAAACTCTCGGCCGAGCAGAAGGAAACATTTTGGAACCAAGTAACTGATGGAAAGGTGCTTCAACTCATAAATAACGGTCAGCTTGATGATGCGAAGGGAGTTGTGGAAAAGTGTTTCCGATCACTGTTGGGTTGAACCATAAAACGGCGACCGTTGAGATCAGAGAAAAGCTTAGCATTCATCCTTCTCAAATCAATAAGGCAATTATGGAATTGAGTTCACTGGCAGCTTTAAATGGTGTAGTCTTGCTGAGCACTTGTAACCGTTTAGAGATCTATGCCGCTACACCGGAAGTTGAGCTGGGTGTCGCGGCGATTAAAAATTTTTTAGCCCAATATAGTAATCTACGGGAAGAAGATATTAATCAATATCTTTATGTTCATACTCTCTATGATTCAGTCCGTCACATCTTTAGGGTAGTGGCGGGCCTCGATTCAATGGTTATGGGAGAAACCCAAATCCTTGGTCAAGTAGCCGATGCTTACGAAAAATCCATCCAACTCAATGTAACCAATAAGGTAATTCATGCTATCTTTCAAAATGCTTTAGCAGTTGGAAAAAGAGTTCGAGCGGAAACTCAAATCGATCAGCACCCAACCTCTGTTTCTTACACGGCGGTAGAACTTGCTAAACAGACCTTTGGCGAGGTCAAAGATAAGAGTATTCTAATCTTAGGGGCCGGAGAGATGAGTGCTTTAACAGCCAAGCATCTGGTAGCCAATGGAGCAACTACCGTAATAGTATCTAACCGCTCTTTTCAACGGGCTAAAGTCCTGGCCGAAGAATTCAACGGCAGCGCGGTTGCTTATGAAAATCTTGATTCCACTTTGGCCAAGGTTGATATTGTGGTTTCTGCTACCGCGGCCACTCACTTTGTTCTTCATCCGGAGCGTATGGAGCGAGTAATGAAGAGCCGCGGCGGTCGTCCTATTCTGCTGATAGATATTGCCGTTCCCCGGGATATTCATCCTGAGATTGGGGAGTTGGCCGGGGTAACGCTTTTTGACATTGATGATTTAAGAGGAGTTGTCGATGCCCATCAAAAAGCGAGAGAAAAGGCTGCCCAACAGTCGGAAAAAATTATTGAGGAAGAAATGGGGCGTTTTCTCAAGTGGCATAACACCTTGTTCGTAGTCCCCACCATTGTTGCCTTGCAAAAGCGTGGGGAAGAGGTCAGGGAAACTATGTTAAGGAGTGCCCTCAATAAACTTGGCCCAATAGATCCCAAACAAGAAAAAATAATTCGGACAATGGCCAATTCTATTGTTACCCACCTTCTTCATACCCCCATAGCCAATCTTAAAGAGGCAGCCAATACCAGTCGCGGTCATTTGTATACGGAAATTACCCAAAATTTGTTTGACTTAGAAGTGAACCAGGAATCGCCTCATACGGGGTGGAGTGTTCACCATGCGGCAAGTCACCATTCCAACCAAGGTTAAGAGGGAGAAAAATGCAAAAGATTAGAATTGGAACACGAGACAGTCAATTAGCACTTTGGCAAGCGGAGTGGGTAAAAAAGAACTTGGAAGCCTATTATCCGGAAGTTGAGTTTACCCTTGTGCCCATGAAAACAAAAGGGGATAAGATTCTTGATGTTCCCCTTGCCAAAATTGGTGATAAGGGGCTTTTTACTAAGGAATTAGAAGTTGGCCTTCTCGGCGGGCAAATCGATTGTGCGGTGCATAGTTTAAAGGACCTTCCTACAGTATTACCGGAGGGGTTGGCAATCGCTGTATTTTGCGAAAGAGAAGAACCCAGGGATGTTTTTTTAAGCAAAGACGGCACGCCACTAGCTGCTTTGCCGGTAGGATCAATCATTGGTACGAGTAGTCTAAGGCGCAAAGCCCAATTGCAAAGTTACCGTTCAGACTTGGTTTTTGCTGATTTAAGAGGGAATCTACAAACTCGTTGGCGAAAGCTTCAAGAATCAAATATGGCGGGAATTGTCCTGGCAGCAGCCGGTGTAAAAAGGCTGGGATGGGAGGACCGTATCACTGAATATATTCCTCAGGAGATTATGCTTTCCGCTGTGGGGCAAGGCTCTATAGCTGTGGAGATTGCGACCGCAAGGGAGGATGTACGAGATCTTTTGCGTGTCCTGAACCATCGGGAAACAGAACTAGCGGTTAGAGCAGAGCGGGCTTTTCTCTACCGGCTGGAGGGAGGATGTCAGATTCCCATTGGTGCATACGCCATCGTGGACCAACATATCCATCTTAATGGGATGGTGGCATCTCTGGACGGTCAGCGTATATTAAAGGTCACGAAGTCGGGAGAAAATCCGGAGGAGCTTGGCAAGAAAGCGGCAGAGGTGCTGATTGCTCAAGGCGCTGAGGATATCCTCCATGAGATAAGAAAGAAGTTTGGTTCCTAAGATATTAATGTGTAGGGAGTGTTTATGTTTGAGCAAGGGATATGTGTATTTAGTCGGTGCAGGACCGGGAGACCCCAAATTAATTACCGTAAAAGGCGCAGAGTGCATCGCCAAAGCCGATGTACTTATCTACGATCGGCTTGCTTCCCGCCGGCTCTTATCCTTAGCACGTCCTGATTGTGAACTCATATATGTGGGGAAATCACCGGATCGACATACTTTACGTCAAGAAGAGATCAATGCCTTATTGGTTCAGAAAGGCTCCGAAGGGAAAATCGTGACACGTTTAAAGGGGGGAGACCCCTTTGTTTTTGGGCGCGGGGGAGAAGAGGCTGAAGATCTGCTCAAGGCCGAGATTCCCTTTGAAATTGTCCCTGGGGTTACTTCCGCAATTTCTGTACCGGCTTATGCCGGTATTCCTGTTACCCATCGGGACTTAACTTCTTCCTTTGCGGTTATTACCGGTCACGAAGATCCTACGAAAAACAGCTCGGCATTGGCTTGGGAGCATTTGGCCACGGCTCATGGTACCCTGATTTTCCTAATGGGCATGGAGAACTTATCCTTAATTGCCGCCAAACTGATAGAAAATGGTCGTTCTCCTTCTACACCTGTGGGAATTATCCAGTGGGGAACACGCCCTGAGCAAAAAGTTTTGGTAGGGGAACTCCATAACATTGCCCAAAAGGTCAAGGAAGAGGGATTTACTAATCCCTCCATCATTATTGTTGGTGAGGTTGTTAGCTTAAGGGAAAAGTTGCAGTGGTTCGAAAAGAAACCTTTATTCGGCCAGCGGGTGATTGTAACCCGGGCCAGACATCAAGCCAGTGCTCTTTCCCAAGCCATCGAGGAACTGGGGGGAGAACCTTGGGAATTTCCCGCTATTGAAATTGTCCCGCCAACTGATCCTGACAAGTTGGCTCAGGCCATCAAGAACCTGAAACGGTTTGAATGGATTATCTTTACCAGTGTGAATGGCGTAGAGGAATTCTTCAAGGTGTTAGTGGAGCAAGGCAAGGATATCCGGGACCTGGCCGGAATGGATGTAGTTGCTATTGGGCCTGCTACTAAGGCAGCCTTGGAAAAGCGTTGCCTAAAGGTTTCCTTTGTCCCGGAAGAATACCGGGCCGAAAAGATTATTGAAGGATTAGCCAGCCGGGTATTACCGGGGCAGAGTGTTTTGCTGGCAAGAGCGGAGGAGGCAAGGGATATTCTTCCTGAGTCCTTAAAAGCTCTTGGGGCTGATGTTTGGGATATTCCGGCCTATAAGACGATTCTCGGCAATGCCAATAAGCAAGAATTACAGGAATTATTGAAGGAAAAGGCTGTATCGGCAGTGACCTTTACCAGTTCATCGACGGTTAGGAATTTCTTAGCGCTTATCGATGGAGATAAATCTCTTTTAGAGGGAGTAAAACTTTATTCGATTGGGCCCATCACCAGCGCAACTGCTAAGGAAAATGGCTTGACCATTTATCGGGAGGCTGAACAATACACGATAAGTGGACTTATGGAAGCTCTGGCAGGGGGGACAAGCAATGATTAGCGTAACAAAATTATTATTCAATACCGAATACTTTGGCGATTCTCTGCGTTATACCAAGGGTTCCAAAGGTTCAATGCATGGGACCACTTTGGGAACCGGCCCCGTAGTGGTCTGGAACTCCACTCGAACCTGTAACCTTAAGTGTGTCCATTGCTACATGGAATCAGATGCTCAAAAGTATCAAGGGGAGCTGACCACAGAAGAAGCGAAACGCTTTATCGATGATTTAGCGGACTTTAAGGTACCGGTCCTGCTTTTTTCCGGCGGCGAGCCTTTGATACGCCCGGATTTCTTCGAACTGGCGGAATATGCCGCTGCTAAGGGTATTCGTCCTACCCTTTCCACTAATGGCACCCTAATTACTCGGGATGTGGCAAGACGGATCAAAGAAATCGGTGTGGGCTATGTGGGAATCTCCTTAGATGGTTTGCGAGAGGTTAATGATAAATTCCGGGGTAAAGTTGGTGCTTTCGAAGCCGCAATGGCGGGTATTCAAAACTGTGTTGCCGTAGGACAGCGCGTAGGGCTTCGCTTCACCATTAATAGTCATAACTTTGCCGAATTAGATAAGATCTTTGACTTTATTGAAGAGGAAAATATCGATCGAGTCTGTTTCTATCATTTGGTTTATTCGGGCCGGGGTAATCAAATGATCAAAGAGGATGTTAGTCCTGCCCAGTCGAGACAGGCAATGGAGACTATTATCCGCCGTACCATCGATTTTGAAGAGCGGGGTCTCCAGAAAGAGATCCTGACCGTTGATAACCACTGTGATGGGGTATATATTTATCTGCGTACCTTAAAGGAAGATCCCGAGAAGGCCGGTAAAATAAAGGAATTGATCAGTATGAACGGAGGAAACCGTTCCGGCATCGCCTTTGCAGAAGTGGATCCTCTGGGATACGTCCATCCTGATCAGTTTACTCAACATATTACTTTCGGCAATGTGCGGGAACGCAGATTCGGGGACATCTGGACCGATCTTTCCCATCCGATTTTAGCGGGGTTAAAGGATCGCAAGCGTCTGCTTAAAGGCCGTTGTGCTCAATGTCAATACTTAACTAATTGTAATGGTAATTTTCGTACTCGGGCAGAAGCCGTGACCGGAGATTTCTGGGAATCCGATCCTGCCTGTTATTTGACCGATGAGGAAATTGGGATACTAGAGTAGTCAGCCAATGCGGCAACTAAACCTGAAAAAGATCCTTCGCAAATGCTCAGGATGACATCCACTCAAGTCATACTGAACAAAGTGAAGTATCTTGACCCAATAGATTTTTTACCATCGGGTGGTGCTATAAAGGAGGATAAAAATGCAGCAAATTAGACGTCCCCGCCGCTTGAGAAGCAATGAAACTATCCGCAAGATGGTCCGGGAGCATCATGTTCGCCTTGAGGACTTGATCTACCCGATGTTTGTGATGTTCGGTGAAAAGAAAAAGATTCCCGTTCCTTCAATGCCCGGAGTCTATAATTACTCCTTAGATGAGTATTTACCGGCCTTAAAAGAGGTAGCAGAAGCGGAGATTCCGGCGGTATTGCTTTTTGGTATCCCTGAGACCAAGGATGAGGTGGGAACCGGTGCTTATGATTGCCAGGGTATAGTTCAGGAAGCAGTACGTTTAACGAAGAAGCATTATCCGGATCTTTATGTGATCACCGATGTCTGTCTGTGCGAATATACGGATCATGGTCACTGTGGACTAATTCAAGACGGTCAGGTGCTTAATGATCCCACTCTTAAATTACTGGCCCGGACGGCTGTCTCCCACGCCGAAGCAGGGGCGGATATGGTGGCGCCCTCAGACATGATGGATGGCCGGGTGGCTGCTATTCGGGAAGCCCTTGATGAAGCCGGCTATGCTCAGATTCCCATTATGGCTTATTCGGCAAAATTTGCCTCCGGCTATTATGGGCCTTTTCGGGAAGCGGCCGGTTCTGCCCCCCAATTTGGCGATCGCCGTACCTATCAAATGGACCCGCCCAATGCCAACGAAGCCATGATTGAGACAGCCCTCGATGTGGAAGAAGGGGCTGATGTGATTATTGTTAAACCGGCCTTGGCCTACGGGGACATTACTTATCGGACTAAGGAACGTTTTGGTCTACCGATAGCGGCCTATAATGTCAGTGGTGAATATGCGATGGTTAAAGCTGCTGCTGAGAAAGGCTGGATTGATGAGAAGCGCATCGTTATGGAGAGCCTGGTCGGTATGAAGCGAGCCGGTGCCGATCTCATTATCACTTATCATGCCTTGGATGTAGCTAGTTGGCTGAAGGAGGATGTATAATGATTGTCTCTTGGAATACAACCAATGCCTGCAATATGTATTGTGATCACTGTTATCGTGATGCAGGCTGTAAAGCCGAAGAGGAGTTAAGCACTTCAGAGGCCAAGACCCTTCTGGAGCAGATTGCTAAGGCAGGGTTTAAAATTATGATCTTTAGCGGTGGGGAACCCCTTTTGCGTCCGGATATTGTGGAACTGGTAGCTTATGCCAGATCTTTAGGTTTGCGTCCGGTTTTTGGCACCAATGGCACTTTAATTACCGTGGATATGGCCCGTCGACTCAAGGAAGCCTGGGCGATGGGAATGGGCATCTCCCTAGATTCCCTCAATATCGAAAAGCATAATCAATTCCGCAAGTATCCTCGAGCTTGGGAAGAGGCTGTGCAAGGGATGCGCAATTGTCGGGAAGTGGGACTTCCTTTTCAGATCCATACTACGGTGATGGATTGGAATCGGGATGAACTGGAAGCC
>NZ_CEVWNY010000050.1:0-21148 GCF_982384815.1 Desulfitobacterium sp.
TAAGAGGCCTCTCTTAAAAAATCAGGTACAGCTCTTATAGCCTCTTGGGCTGCTACAACCACCACTGGAAGGACAAGCAGTGACATAGTAAGTGCACCGGCTAAAATACTGGAACCCAGGTTCATTAATCTGCCAAACACCGTCAAGCCTAGTAGTCCGAATATTACAGAAGGAACACTGGAGAGATTGGAGATATTTACATTGATAAAATATTGTAATCTGCCTTTTTTGGCATATTCCTCAAGATATATGGCCGTTGACACACCCAATATAGTCGTTACAGGAATGACGATTAACATCATGAAAACTGTTCCCATGATTACCCCATAAATTCCTGCCTTTTTGGGAAATATGGAAAGATTACTTGTTAAAAATTGAAGGTCCAGCCAGCCAATACTATCTACCCCGACTTGATAGAGGAGAATTCCTAAAACCAAAATGGAGAACACCGTTGAAAAGGAAAAAATCGTTTTTAAAATATTATTTAGTCTTACTCTTTTCTCGATTAGCTTGCTGTCAATTTGGAATTTCGGTACTTTGGCGCGTGCATCTTTTTCCCATTCGGTACTCATCATCAATACACCTCTCTGTACTTACGGGATATATATTGGGCAATGAGATTGATCACCAGAGTAAAGACAAATAGCAATAACCCGACCGCATAGAGGCTGTAATATCCTAGGGTTCCACTTCCCGCGTCTCCACTGGTAAATTCCACGATATATGCTGTCATTGTCTGCATGGATTGAGTGACATCAAGGGTAAAGTTTTTTGAGCTCCCGCTAGCGATGGTCACAATCATCGTCTCACCAATGGCCCTGGATATCCCTAGTACAATGGAAGCCATGATTCCGGAAATAGCCGCAGGGATGACTACCTTGAAGGTCATTTCTAGTTTGGTGGAGCCCAGACCCAGGGCTCCTTCCCTCATGATTTCCGGTACGGAGTTCATGGCATCCTCCGATAAGGAAGCTACCATTGGAATAATCATAATGCCCATAACAATGCCGGGACTTAAAGCATTCTTAGCTTGCAGTGATGGTATGATATTCATAAGCAAGGGAGTAACAAAGGAATAAGCGAAGAATCCATAAACGATGGTGGGAATTCCCGCTAAAATTTCCATGATGGGTTTCAAAATTCTTCTTAACTTATCCGAAGCAAATTGACTTAAAAATATCGCTGCCGCAAGTCCTATGGGGACAGCCACAACCATGGCGATAATTGTAGTCATGATTGTACCTGTAATAAGAGGTAACATTCCGAAAGAAGGGTTCGCGCTCAAAGGAGCTAATTTTGTGCTAAATACTTCTGATAAAGGAACCGCACTGAAAAATTTGGAGGCATCCATTACTAAAATCAGTATAATACCAAGGGTTGTAATTACTGAAACAGAAGTCATGATCAAGAAAAATCCCGGCATAATTTTATCAGAAATATGTCTTTTCTTCGAAATATTACTCCGGATCATCTCTCTTACCTTTGTTTTATCTTCCATATTTCACCTCTAAGGTATTCGTATAAGGCATTTTGCATAAACGCAAAAAATTCTAGGATGGGAAACCTTGCTTCCCACCCTAAAATTCGATTGTTTGATGAATTACTTAAGAGCCCCTAAAGCTGAGGTGTACTCGGCGTAAGTGGATTCAGGCAGGGGAGCAAATCCGTTATCTGCAGCCAATCTCGCAGCACCTTCCGGAGATACTACATATTTAGCAAAATCCAAGACTTGAGGTTTTTCTTTTGCATAATCAAGGTTCAAGTAGGTGTAAACAAGTCTTGTGAAACCTGCATAGCCGAGATCTTCACCAATGGTCTCATAAGAAGGAGCAACAGCACCCTTGCCAAAGTCAACTTTAACAGCTTGTAATTTATCGGTATTGGTTGTATAGTATCCAAATCCAAAAAAGGCGATAGCGTTTTTATCTTGAGAAACCAAGTCAACCAGAGTGGAATATTCTTGTTGTTTGTTCAATGTAGTAACCAGGTCTTTTTTCCCTAAAATGTTTTCGTAGAAGAATTCATAAGTTCCGTGGTTTTCGTTGGGTCCATAGAATTTAACTTCCTCTTTTGGCCACTCGGAACGAATATCCGACCAAAGCACTTTATCATCGCCCTTAAAGGCTTTTGAGGTAAACATCTTAACGATCTCATCATCGGTCATTTCAGTGGCCCAAGTGTTATTTTTGTTGATGACGATAGTCAAGCCGTCATAAGCAAGTTTGATTTCCATAACATTCCTGTCCATTTCTTTGCCCTGTGCTTTTAGATCTTTGACTTCAGAATCCTTAATCTTTCTGGAAGCATCAGAGAAATCAGTTTCTCCGGAAATAAACTTTTTGAAACCGGCACTGGACCCGGCACGTCCTACTTGGACACTCACGTCAGGTTGGGCATTGGTCATATATTCTTCGGCAATATGTGCCATGAGAGGATAAACGGTACCGGAACCATCAACGATCACGTTGCCACTAAGCTTCTCTGTTTGAGCTTGTCCATTATTTCCAGTATTGTTTTGTTGATTGGTTTGGCCGCAGGCTGCCAAGGTAAATATCAAACTCACTCCGGCAACGACAGCTAATACTTTCTTTTTAAACATTAGATAAACCCTCCCTAATTTTTAAAAAATAAATCTTCGGGGTCATTATCTTTAATAGATTTTTGTCTAACTCTAAGATTGTCGGGACATCTCCTATCGTTAGAAGTTTTCATCCCCTGTAACCCTTCCTTTTGAATACCTCCTCATTTTATTTGGGAGCATGCCTTAATTTTTCCCTCTTGTATAGTAAGCGGGTTTTTTGCATCTTGCTTCAGCACACCCCGTCTACAATTAAGAGTATAAACTTTTAATGTTGTCTTCAGGTTAACTGAATGTAAAGATTAAGTTAATAATTTTGTTCCACTACTCCGGCAATTTAGACAATTTACCATCGTTCTCTTGACCATCCATCTTCAGGCTTGCCACATTGAGTATCGGTACTTTTTCCTCTGTGACATTTATAGCTTTTGTAATTTCGATATATTTATCCTTTGTTAGAACAGCGTTACCATGCTATCCACCTATACTTTATTTATCTTCACACCATGAAGCATTTTTACAGCTAAAAAAAAAGAAAGCAATTCCTCCTGAATAGGAAGAGTAGCTCTCTTGATCTTATTGTTTTGCTAAACAAATTTTATTTTAGTTTTTTCCTTACAAATTCAGGTCTGATCTTTTTCCGGTTTCAATATAGACGACTTCTTCTGCGATATTAGTGCAGTAGTCCCCCATCCTCTCCAGGAAGCGCCCAACAAAAATCAAATAAGTGGCTTGATTAATCGTTTTCGGGTCTTCCATCATGAACACTAACAATTCGCGATTGATTTGAGCATAAAGGTGGTCAACCTCATCATCCATTAAAGCCATAGCCTTTGCAGCTTCTGCATCCTCTGCTTTATAAGCCTCGATTCCTTTGAGAACCATTTGCTGGACAATTTCGGCCATTCTCGGGAGATCAACTAATGGTTTCAACATTTTTTGCTCTCCGGTACGTATGGTATGTTTTGCTATGTCAACTGCTAAATCTCCCATTCTCTCTAGATTAATGGAGATCTTAAATGCAGCAACAATTTTACGCAAATCTTTAGCAAAAGGCTGTTGTGTTGCTATTAGCAGCATACAGCTCTCTTCAATATCTGCTTGCAGTTCATTAATTTCTAAATCCCCTGTAACCACTTGATTAGCCAACTCCAAATCTTGGGTTGCCAAAGATTTCATGGACGCGTCTATTCGGGTATTTACCTTCTTTCCCAATTCAGATACTTTTACATTGAGTTCTTCCAATGATTTGTCAAATACATTCCTGTTACCCAACTTATTAGCCCCCTTAATAACCAAATTATACCGACTAACTTTAGTCCTCGTTTTTATATGAAAAGAGTGTGCGCAAGTCATTTTTAAATATAATCATTATATCATACAACTTTTTCAAGTAAACTACGGCTTGTGTACGCCACAAAACAATAATACATGGTAACTATCATTTTAGATTAACCCACTGTAAACTTTTGGTAAATTCTAGGTGTTATTATTCCTAGGGAGATTGGCTACCAAACGATACCCTACGCCGCGAACAGATTCAATAATCGAACCAAACCCCTTAAGCTTACTTCTCAGATTACTGATATGGACATCGACTGTTCTTGTATCTCCACTGATTGAATATCCCCAGACTTTTTGTAATAGATATTCACGGCTAAACACTTGATTGGGGCGTTTCATAAAAATATGAAGAAGATCAAATTCCTTGCCTGTCAAAGTAACCTGTTCGCCTCTTATAGCAATGAGGTAGCTTTCGGGCCAAATTTCTAGGTCACCCCATGTTAATGAAACAGGTTGTGGGGCTGCGTTACGCTTTTCTTCCCTCAAGCGTGCTTTAATTCGAGCCAGCAGTTCTCGAGGGCCAAAAGGCTTTGACATATAATCATCTGCACCTAGTTCTAACCCAATCACCCTATCGGCAACATCGCTCCGAGCACTCAACATGATAATCGGTATACTGGCCGTCTCCGTGTTGCCGCGGATAGCCTTACACACTTCCAAGCCATCCATCTCCGGAAGCATAACGTCCAAGAGCACTAAATCGGGCTTATCTTTTCTTAATAATTCTAAGGCACTTTTCCCCTCATCGACTACCTTTAAGGAATATCCTTCCCGTTCGAGATTATAGGATACAAGTTCTTGAATCGTTACATCATCTTCTACGAGTAAAATCTTAACCATAACATCCTCCAAAAAAGAAACAAATGTACATACTAGAAAAACTATATAATATCTCTCATTCTGATGATATCCATTTCTTGTTAAGTTAAGATGAAGATATGATTAAGTTAAGGTTAAGTTCTTAAGCTTTAGTTTTAAAAATTAATAGGTCTTTTACATATGATTAACCATAATTTAATTTTTTACTATTAGAATCTAATTAAACAAGTAAACAGTTTAGAAGGGATTCTTACAGATGATCAGAACATCACGGACCTATACCGATCAACTTGCCCAACTTCTTCAAAGCGGTCATACCCTATGGATCCTCTATTTGGATATTGCTAAATTCCATGAAGTCGAATTCAGGCAAGGCTATCGCGTTTGCACATTGATCTTGGATGAAGTCGTTGCGGAAATGAATCATACTCTTTTCACCCATGCTCATCTATTCCGCAAAATTCTTTTTGAGTATCAAGGCGGTGATGACTTTATCTTTTATTTTGCACCCAATAATAAAACACCCTGGCGTATCTCTGAGCTCATTGCCGAATTTGTCCCTCCCTTGGAATCCCGGATCAATGAAAACATTCAGCAGCATGTCAATGAAACCATTACCCTACATTTTGGTCTCGTGGAATGCAAGTCCCAGCCTGGACGCAGTGTCGATTACCTGCTATACGGTGCATTAAAAGAAGCTTTCCTTTTGAACAAGTCGGAACCAGACCCTTTATACTTTCCACATCGTGAAGAAGTGGATCGAATAATAGAGGAGCCTGAACGATATGTGCGTTCCGCGTTTCAGCCCATCCTAGATGTTGCAAGTGGAGATTTTTTTGGTTTTGAGGCCCTAGCCCGTCTGACCCCTCCCAGTTCTTTCGCAACCATCGCTGAGCTTTTCCCTTTTTCGGAAAAAATCGGGAAACTCTATCCTGTAGAAACCCTTTGTCGTCGAATAGCAATAAACAGCTCTTCACAAATTCTTCGTTCTCAGGAGTTTCTTTTTCTTAATGTAGATCCTCAAGTCATTACCGATCCGGAATTTTCTTCAGGGCAAACTCGCAAGCTATTGGAATCTCAAGGGTTATCACCATCAGATGTGGTCCTGGAAATCACCGAGCGAAGCGCCATTGAAAACTATGAGAATTTTCGCGAAGCTTTAGAACATTACCGGAAACAGGGTTACCTTATTGCTTTAGACGATGTAGGAGCAGGATATTCCTCTCTTCAGTCCATCGCAGAATTGCACCCGGACTTCTTGAAAATTGATCGTTCCTTAATCCAAGGAATCCATGAGAATCCTACAAAATGGGCACTCATAGAAACCTTTGTTACCTTTGCCCGTCGTATTGGTTGCCGAATTCTCGCTGAAGGAGTAGAAACACAAGAAGAAATGCAGACGGTAGTGCAGCTAGGTGTTGATTACGTGCAGGGGTACTTCATCGCCGAGCCTTCTTTTACCCGACCTAAGCTCCCAGACTACGTCAGCCAAATCGTTAAATCCTATCAAAAACTAAGCTTGAATTCCGAGAAGACTGTTCTTAGCATTCTTGAACCGTTTCCTCTTTTTGACCCTGAAACTACTGTAAAAGTCGTAAAGAATTATTTTGAAGAGCATTCAAAGGTTGGGTTAGTAGGAGTAACTAAACACGATGAATTGCTCGGGGTTGTCCAGCGTGACAAGTTTTATACATCTTTAGCTACTCCCTATGGGGTTAGCCTTTATAGCCAACGACCCATAACTAGCCTCATGAACAATAAATATTTTGTCATCGAAGGAACCACTCCCATCGAAGTGGCCTCCAGTTTAGCCATGGCCCGCGCTGATGCCCAACTTTATGATGGGATCGTTGTGGTCCAACAGCAAAAACCTATTGGCATGATTCGGGTCGCATCACTGATCAAAGCTATGTCTGATACTCAGATTCAAATCGCCAGGGGGGCAAGTCCATTGACCGGCCTTCCCGGAAATATTGCCATTGAACAAGAAATTAAAAGTCGCTTAACAAGTCACAAACCCTTTAGTATTATTTATGCTGATCTTAATCAATTTAAAGGATTCAATGATACCTACGGCTTCCAACATGGCGACTTAATTATTAGAGTATTAGGAGAGCTTCTTGTCGACGAATCTAGGGAAATTGACGAACACTCTTTTATCGGTCATGTGGGCGGGGACGATTTTATCGTTCTTTCAAGTGCATCAGAAGCGAAAATCTTAGGAGATCATTTGCTCACCCGGTTTCAGGCAAGGATAGAGGCTGTTCGAGGTGCTAAGGATCTCAGCCTTGCCTTAGCAGGACTAGTTATTGACCCTGATACTGATTGGACCTCAAGCAAAATATCAGAAGAACTGGCTTACTTAAAGAAACAAGCGAAATTACCTAAGGAAAACAACTTTATCTTAAATAATGGGAGTCATTGATACTTATGATTGATACTTTAGGATCGCTTTACTGCTAAAAATCTACGTTCATCTTATAATAAACGAAAGGGCAGCCACTAACGACTAGCCCTTTCGTTTTCATGTATGGTACTATTAATTAACGACTACTTACACTTTGCAAAACGCTCTTCCACATCTGCCCAATTGACGAGATTCCACCAGGCTTCCACCCAAGCTGCCCGCTTATTTTGGTACTTAAGATAATAAGCATGCTCCCAGACATCTACTGTTAAAAGCGGTATCGCACCCCACTGGGTGAGATTTTGGTGTTTTTCCGCTTGGAGAATCTCCAGTTTTTGAAACTCAGGGTTCCAAACTAAGACTGCCCAACCTGAACCTTCAACAGCTACTGCGGCTGCCGAGAATTGCTTCTTAAAGGCTTCGAAGGAGCCAAAGTCCTGGTTAATTCTTTCTCCTAAGGAGCCGGAAGGATTACCACCGCCATTAGGGCTCATGTTCATCCAGAACAAAGTGTGGAGCAGATGCCCGGAGCCATGGAAAGCTAATTCTCTTTCCCAGTGTTTAACCAAGGCAAAATCTCCTTTTTCGCGAGCCTCTGCAAGCTTAGCCTCAGCATTGTTTAAACCATCCACATAAGCTTTGTGATGGGCATCATGGTGGAGTCTTACGGTAGCTTCATCATAATGAGGCTCTAAAGCATTATAAGCATAGGGTAGTTCCGGTAATTGATGGGGCATATTATTTTCCTCCTTTATATTTATTTTCCAGATAAGTCTGATGCTATTATCTTCATTCTTACTGGAAATATTAAATAATAATGGTAGCCTAAGGGGAAAACTTGTATAATATTATCCATGTATGCAAAATGCCATTATTGAATATATTCTTTCTTAAGTTTTTTTATCCTTCTTCATTTCTTAAAAATGAAAATGTTTTTAAACTTATGTTGAAAATTGCCGGGAATAATCCAAGCGTTTTTTAGGGAAAGTACCACTAGAATGGCTTGAAGAAGTAGGTAGAAAATTTAGAAACGATAGAATTTCGAAGTATGATTAAGCAGTTGGGAGGATCAGAGATGGAAGTAAAGCCATTAAAGAAACTTAGGCTTTATGGGTTTAATAATCTTACTAAAACCCTGAGTTTTAATATGTATGACATCTGCTATGCTAAAACCGCTGAACATAGGGATGCCTATATTCAGTATATTGATGAGGAATATAACGCAGAAAGATTAACCAATATTGTCACTGAGGTTGCCCGTATCGTTGGGGCCAATATCTTAAATATCGCCAAGCAAGACTATGATCCTCAAGGGGCAAGTGTCACCATGCTTATTGCTGAAGAGCATTTAGACCCGGAGCATCCGGACGATAACCCCTTCGATACGGTATATACCGACAAGGAGGATCCTCTTCCTGATTCCGTGGTGGCTCATCTCGATAAAAGCCATATCACTGTGCACACCTACCCCGAGAGTCATCCCCATGGAGGGATTTCCACTTTCCGGGCCGATATCGATGTCTCCACCTGTGGCCAGATCTCTCCTTTAAAAGCCCTTAACTTTCTTATCGAAAGCTTCTCGCCGGATATAGTTATCGCAGATTATCGGGTGCGCGGCTTTACCCGAGATGTGGATGGTAAGAAAGTCTTTATCGACCATAAGATAAACTCCATCCAAAACTATATTGATCGAAAGTACCGGGATCTTTACCAAATGATCGATGTTACAGTCTTTCAAGAAAATATTTTCCATACAAAAATGATTCTTAAGGACTTTGATCTCGATAACTACCTCTTTGGAACTGCAAAAAAAGAACTTTCCGTAAATGACAAGCGGAAAATTAAGCAAAAACTAAAAAAGGAAATGGCCGAAATCTTTTACGGCAAAAATATGCCGCGAATCTAGTGATTAAAATACCCCGCTCCCCTAGGATGGAGATCGGGGTATTTCATATAAGGCTCATTATTCTTTCTACTCGGAAAAGCTCCTTTGCACCTGCTCAGGATGACTACACTATATGTCATACTGAGCGTAGTGAAGTATCTTAACCCGGGAGTAGCCTGACTAAAAGGATGCCGTTGCACCGGTATTAACCCGCTCAAGATTAATCTTACCGGCTGCCATAGAGATATCCATCTCAATCTGGGTCTTAGCTTCATTATAATTAGAACTCACCCAATCTTTAGAATTTAAAACCAAGCCGTCTCCGGTGAAATTCGTATCACTGGCAATCCCGCTGATCGAAATCTTTAAACCAACACTTTCCGGTACTACCAAGTTCAACTTTGTGGCACCGGTACTAAGATCAAGCTTTGTTTTGCCACCGGTATCCCCGAACCTTAGCTCTATATCGCTAGCACCGGTACTGATGTCGAGGTCTTTTATCTGCAATAGGCTAAAATCCATCATACCGCTAACGGCTCCCGCATTGAGCTCTACCTTACTATATTGCACTTGATTAGATAAGTTTAACTCAAGCCGATTGTTACCGGAGGGCTTCTTTTCTGAATTAAACACGATTCTCGCCGTGTCCCCATTGTTTTTGCAGCGAAACTCCGGTTCACCAAAATTTCCCCACCTTTTCCATTCGTAAGTTCCGTTGGTTAATTGGCCGGGATTGGCTGCCCCGTTTACCCCCCGAACATTCATCGCAACCCCGCCTAAATTCAAGGTAATATCCGCCTTTTTGATATCGCTCTCTAAAGGTGCAGTGAGTTCAAGGACTTGCCCTGTTCCCTTAACCAAGGGAATCTGGTTTTCTAGTGAAGTTTTACCTTGCGTAAACGAATAACCGACAAGAGCAAGAAGAAAGACCACCATAATGGCACTGAAGGGAATGCGTTTATTAAAGAAGAGAGCGATCCCGGCAAAAATAAGAAGCAGCGGCCAGAGGTCCAGGACATTAATCCAGAAGTCCCATGGTAAAATTCCATATATATTGGCAAAAAAAACTAATCCCAACAGAATCAAAAATAACCCTCTAAATATTGAATCCACTGCTTGGCGCATCTTAGTCCCTCCTCCAAATGATTCCAACCCCAATTATAATCAAAATTAAGGGCCACATTTTCCCCCAGTCCAAGAAGCGAGGGAACCATTGATCCAGAAGAAAAATAACCCCTAAAATCATTAATCCGATGCCAACATAGCGTTTTCTCTGCGTGGGATTGACAGCCTTTAGGTCTTGGGCAAAACTTTGGGCTGAGTTCCCGATGTCCTGTACGCTTTCTTTCATTTCATCTACCACGTTGCCATGACTACGATAGGTTGCACCGGACTGGTAACCCGGATTTTCGGGAATCACTACCCAAGCTACAATATAGAGGAAAATCCCCACTCCCCCCAAGAAGAAAGTCAGGAGAACGACTAAGCGGATCAAAGTCGAATCAATATCAAAATACTCCGCAAGTCCTCCGCAGACTCCACCTAGTTTTTTGTCCACCCCCGAGCGATATAATTTATCTGTCATTAGAACTCCCTCCGTAAATCTAAATTATTTTTACACCCTTATTACGAAGGATCTTTAAGGATTGTTTCAGTAGCTACGAATATTTATTAATTCTTCTTTAATAGGCGATCTATTGCCTTCTCACTTAGAGATGGTAAAATTAAGTATCATCTATATAAATATAAATGCCTTTGATCCGAGATAAGGAGGCCTAGTATGAAAATCAAAGAACCTATGAATACCTTGACTCATTTTATCCCGTTTATCGCTGCCTGGTTCGGACTTGTTTCCTTAATTCTCCTCTCCTACGGTAGTCTGTCTAAAACAATAACCATGACCATTTACGGATTGAGCATTATTGCCTTGTATGGTACCAGCTCACTTTATCATGCCTTGCGAACCACACCTAAAAAGGAACTCACCTTGCGGAAAATTGATCACATGATGATCTATGTACTGATCGGAGGGTCCTATACTCCCGTCTTTTACTATGGCTTAGAAGGAGTTTGGCGGTTGGTCATGCTCCTGGCTGTATGGATCCTTGCTTTAACGGGGATTGTATTGAAAATTTGGTTCATCAACGCCCCAAGGTATGTGTCCACTGCTTTTTATGTAACCCTTGGCTGGATCGCTTTGGTACCAATCGTCCAACTGGTACATAATCTCCCCTTAGGTGCCCTAATCATGATGGTAGCCGGTGGAGTGATGTATACTGTCGGGGCTATCATATATGCCGCTAAAATTTTTCGGATTCCTCGCTTACATCTTGGTTTCCATGAAATCTTCCACATATTTATTGCCGCGGGTACCTTGATTCATTTTCTAATGATCCTAATCTATTTTGTACCCATGGCAAGCTAGCGGTTATCTTGCGCAGTAGAAAGTTACTTTTCAATTAATTAAAATCAGCCCCCTGGATTGATTTAAATCTAGGGGGCATTATTGATCACTTCATATTTTTAATATTTTCTTATAGCCTTACATGATAAACTATTTGAGGTTTTCGGCGATACGTTTCCCTAACTCTAGACAAGAAGCAAGCTCTTCATCACTTGGTGTCCAAAGAATTCGCACCCCATCATCAATTACCTCAAAGCCACCTTTTTTAAGCTCTTCATTTAATTGCTTAATTACTTCACCGCTCCAACCATAACTACCGAAAGCGACTGCCTTCTTATTCTTAAATTTCATCCCTTTAATCTCTTCCAGAATCGCGGCTATGGAAGAAAGGTATCCATTGTTAACAGTTGGTGACCCCACCGCAATAGCCTTGGAGCGGAATACTTGTCCGATTATATCAGTTTTATCAGAACGAGCCGAGTTATAAAGCTTGACAGTAAGATCCGGATTAACCAAGCGAATCCCTTGAGCGATGGACTCCGCCATTTTGCGAGTGGAATTCCACATGGTATCATAAATGATAGTTACCTGATCTTCCTGGTAATCATTAGCCCATTCCAGGTATTTGTGTACGATCTGGAGAGGATTGTCCCGCCAAATTACGCCATGGCTAGGACAAATCATATTAATAGGTAAATCCATCTTCACAATCTCATTGATTTTAGCAGTGACCATTTTGCTAAAAGGTGTTAGGATATTGGCATAGTATTTCAGCGCTTCGGCGTAAAGCTCCGACTCATCAACCAAGTCATTATACATATGTTCAGAAGCGAAATGTTGGCCAAAACCATCATTGCTAAAGAGGATGTTATCTCCAGTTAAATAACTGAACATAGTGTCCGGCCAATGAAGCATCCGGGCTTCGATGAAAATGAGTTCACGACTACCGATGTTCAGGCGATCACCGGTTTTAACCTCTACAAAGTTCCAATCCTTATGATAGCTCCCCTGAAGAATCTTCTTCCCATTTGTAGTACAGTAAATCGGTGTATCCGGAATTTCTTCCATCAGAAAAGGCAGGGCACCGCTATGATCAACTTCATTATGGTTCATAATAATATAGTCAATTTCTTTTAAGTTAATTTCTTGCTTAAGTTTTTCCACAAACTCACGTCCAAAGGGTTCCCAAACAGTATCAATTAATACCGTCTTTTCATCACGGATGAGATAAGAGTTATAGGATGAGCCCCGCTGGGTGGAGTACTCTTCCCCATGGAAATGACGGAGTTCCCAATCGATTTTTCCTACATATGTAATAGTCTCGTTAATTTTAAAGGACATACTTAAAAACTCCCCTTCCTTTTTAAAACCATTTTAAATCTAATGTAATATAGTTTGTCCATAAATGCAAGATATACAATTAATTCCTTCTTAGAATCTCCCATTAAGACAATTTTATCCCTGATCCCTAAACCCTTCCAGAAGAAGGGCTTAGGGATCAACAAAGAATACAAGACCCATAGTAAAGATAAACACAAAAAACAGCACTTGAATGCTAACAAGTATTTTGGCCGTTTTGGTAATAGGAGCCATATCTCCCATACCGGCAGTAGAAAAGGTAGTAATACTGAAGTAGATAAAAGTAACGATTTCATTTAAGGCATTTCCATCTATTTCTCCGGAAAAGCTCCTGGGATCTATGCGATAAAGCCAATTATAGACTGCAGCGAAATAAATAATCATCACACCAATCCCACTGGAAACAGGTAAAAAAGCATTTAATGGTCTTCCGCCTGCCGCAATAAGAACATTATAAATATACAAAGAAATACCTGCAGTGGTTATTCCTGTATAGACGATACTGCCGACTTTACCCACAAGCGGATCCTTTTCTTCTTCTTTCGGGCCTTCATACCCAAACAACTGAGTTAATAGGCCAAAGGCAGCAATACCTACAAAGGCCGGCAAGAGCGAGCCAAGATTCTCGTAGGCGACCTCATAATCCGGCAGTTGCTTGTTGGTTCGTTCTATTGCTCTTGTTGCTTCTTTACCAAATATTGAGGAATTATTATGAATTGAGGGATGTGGGCCTGGAAATTGTTTATAGTCCCATGAAGGTCCAAACACTCCAAATCCCTCCTTTTCGAGCAATATTACACTCCATTATATTCCATCAAATAGGATTGTGTTCGCTGTGCATACTTTCAAATAGCTCTAGTATTTATTCCAATGGATTTTATCAGTTATTAACTCATCATCCGTATGTTCAGGTTTTGTCTCGGCGGGGTATCCTAAGGAAACGATGGCTTCTACCAAAAGATTATCAGGAATGCTTAAAACTTCTTTGACATAATCTCCTGCAGAAACCCCTTCTTTATGCATACGTTCCCTAATTTGAATCCAGCAAGACCCCAGACCAAGATCCAGAGCTTGCAATTGTAAAACAATCGCAGCAATAGAGGTATCCTCAATCCAAACATCACTTTTCTCAGGATCGGCAAGAATTACGATTCCCAAAGGAGCATTAGCTAAAGGATGAGCCCCCTTTTTTGCTGTTGCCAATTTACTCAGAATCTCTTTATCATCGACCAAGATGAACTCCCAAGGTTTATTGTTCCGGGAAGTAGGGGCAAACATCAATGCCCTAATTAACCGGTCTACCTTCTCCTTCTCTATAGGTGCCTCTGTATACCTACGTATACTGCGGCGCTTTTTAATTAGATCCTTCACAACAGGTCATCTCCTTATAAAATTGTATTCTCTATTGAATAATATCGATTGAAACCATTATAACACGGGCATAAAGATACTGCTAAGGCTATTAGTTCGACCTGTGACCCCATTATTTCGACTTTTGAAAGGAAATCTTTTGACCAAAAAGCTTTTATCGGAGATAATGGTATCGCAATATGAAACCACGTTTCATATTATGCAACAACCGCGCTACTAAGAGATTCAAAACTGTGACAAAACCAACCCCCAAGCAATAAAGCTTTAGCGCAACTTCAAAACGTCGTTTTACGATAAGAAACAAGGAGGTATATCTATGGCACTTTGGGGAGCAGAAAATGTAGGAAGCACTTCGGAAACATCTTTTGAAACAACACAAACACGGATGACTGGGGCACAGTTTTTAGCGGCCTTTTTAGAACGAAAAGGAATTAAGCAAGTATACGGAATTCCCGGGGCAGCCATCCTTCCCTTCTATGATGCAATTCGGGAACGTGACTTTCAATCCTATAATGTCCGCCATGAACAGACCGCAATTTTTATGGCCGATGGTTATGCTCGTGCCACAGGTCTGGTGGGAGTATGTGCAGCCACTTCCGGTCCGGGAGCCACAAATTTTCTCACAGGCTTATATAGTGCCTACAGTGATTCCATTCCCCTTCTAGCACTAACCGGGCAGGTTCCCACTTCTCTAATTGGTAAAGATGCTTTTCAGGAAGCTCCTATTGTGGAAATGGCACGCCCTGTGACTAAGGCGGCTTATCAGGTTACGAAAACCGAAGACCTTCCTCGGATTCTGAAGGAGGCCTGGGAACTAGCGACCACAGGAAGAAAAGGTCCCATTTTGCTGGACCTTCCCCTGGATGTGCAAAAAGGATTCCTAGAGGTGGATTGGACCGAACAGGATAGCAATGATCAGCTCGCTACAAGGCAGGAAATTTCGCAGGCAGAATTGAATACTATATTCGCAATGTTCCGCGAAGCCAATGCGCCCACTCTGCTGGTCGGCGGCGGTGTGGTGCAAGGTAATGCTGCCGGGGAACTCCGCGAAGTGGCGGAACTACTCCATGTTCCCGTGGTATCCAGCTTAATGGGTAAGGACGCCTTTCCTAATGACCATCCACTCTTTGGAGGGTTAATGGGGACAATGTGTCAAACTCCCATAGGTAATAAAACAATCCTCGAATCGGACCTAATCATCAATCTTGGTGGACGTTTTGATGGTCGGGGAACAGGAGATGCCAAGCTTTTTAAAGCGGGCCGAAAGGTCATTCATATTAACCTGGATGAAAAAGAGCTTTCACGCCATATTCCCTCTGAACTTACCCTAGCAGTGGATGTAAAAGAATTCATGGACCAATTTCTTTCCTTCCTCAAAGCTCTAAACTACACCCCCGGTGATCAAGCCAAAGCCCGCATCCAGAATCTCCAGAAGGATCGAACTCGGTTAGCCCGCAAAACGCTTTATAATACCTATCCGCTTAAACCCCAGCAGGCTATTGCGGAGGTACGTGAGGCCCTTGACCGGGATGCCATCATAACTCTGGATTGTGGTATTAGCCAAATCTGGACCACCCAGCTTTTCGAGGCCTATGTCCCCCGGTCTTTCCTAATCACCGGCCGTGCCGGAACTATGGGCTGGGGCTTAGGAGCGGCATTAGGAGCGAAACTTGCCCATCCCAATCGGCAGATAGTCAATCTTTTAGGAGATGCCAGTCTGGGAATGTCTCTTCAGGAGCTGGCTACCGCCGCCAAACACAATATCCCTGTAGTTGTAGTGGTATTGAACAACTCCTTATTTGGGCTCATCCGCCAGCAGCAAAATCTCCTCTTTGATCAGCGTTGGATTTCCACAGATCTGGAGTACGAAAACCGTCTACAAGGTCATTCCCGGGGACTGGACTTTGTAGCGACTGCACAAGGAATGGGAGTTGAAGCGGAATTGGTAGATAAGCCCGGTCATCTTCAAGATGCCTTGGCGAGGGCCTTCAGTAGTAACCGTCCATATTTGATTGAGGTCTTGGTCGATCCCCTTGCCCAATGCTCCGTTTCTCTCGACGGAACCCTGACCGGAGTAAAGGAACTAGAATAGAACGTTTGGAGGAAAACTGAATGACTATGAAAAAAGAAAAGCTCGTTGCCAACCTATCCTTTCTTTTTACCGACTTACCACTTATGGATCGTTTTAAAGCGGCCAAAGAGGCAGGACTAAAACGAGTCGAGTTTATGTTTCCTTATGACTTTGATCTCACCGAACTGAAACAACAACTAAAGTCCAATGACTTAGAGCTTGTCCTCTTCAATCTTCCTGCCGGGAATTGGGATGCCGGTGACCGAGGCATTGCCTTGGATCCTGAGCGTCAAGAAGAGTTTCGCACCGGAGTTGCCAAAGCTGTTAACACAGCTCAAGCACTCAATGTTAAACAAGTTAACTGTCTGGTAGGCAAACTCCGTACAGACCAGTCAAGAGAAGAGCAATGGGCAACCCTCATCGCCAATATTCGCTATGCAGCGGAGCAACTGCAAAATGCCGGTGTTAAACTGCTAATCGAGCCACTTAACCACTTTGATGCACCGGGATTCTTCCTTAATACCACAGACGATGTCCTAAAAGTCATTGCCGAAGCAGGGAGCGCCAACATTTTCCTCCAATATGATACTTATCATGCAGCCCGTGAAGGTGAAAATCTTTTAAAAGTTCTTCAAGATAAGCTTCCCCAGATTGCCCACATTCAAATCGCCGATAACCCAGGCCGTCACCAGCCAGGCACCGGGGAAATTGATTATCAAGCCTTCTTTAACAAGTTAGAGGAAGTCGGCTACGCCCATGCTGTTGCCATGGAGTATGTCCCTCAGCCGGATACAGTTACCTCTTTAGAGTGGATCAAGAACTTTGCATAAGTAAGGGTTATAAGCCAAAACTTCTATACCTTTTGGTGAAATGGCTTGGCATATCCACTAGGAATAGTATAAAAATTATAAACTGGAGGTATTCTAATGAAGATTGGTTTTATTGGTTTAGGAATTATGGGTAAACCCATGAGTTTGAATTTACTAAAAGCCGGTCACGAACTGATTGTTTACAATCGCAGTCAAAATTCTGTGCAAGAATTAGTTCAGGCCGGGGCTGAGGCCGGAACATCTCCGAAAGATGTGGCGGAACGCTGTTCACTGATCATCACCATGCTGCCCAACTCCCCTCAAGTCAAAGAAGTTATCCTTGGACCTAATGGAGTCATCGAAGGAGCTAAACCGGGAGCCATGGTGATCGATATGAGTTCCATTGCCCCTGGAGCCAGCCAGGAAGTGGCCCAAAAACTAGCCGCGAAAAATGTTCGCTTCATGGACGCACCGGTTAGCGGCGGTGAACCTAAAGCCATTGACGGCACTCTCTCCATCATGGCCGGTGGTAACTCCGCCGACTTTGAAGAATTCCTCCCAATATTAAAGGCTATGAGTGCTTCGGCAGTCCTCTGCGGTCAAGTTGGAGCCGGAAATATTACCAAATTAGCCAATCAGATCATTGTTGCTATCAATATTGCCGCCGTATCCGAGGCCTTAGTCTTAGCCACTAAGGCCGGGGCTAACCCGGAAACGGTTTACAAAGCCATCCGGGGCGGATTAGCCGGAAGCACCGTTCTCGATGCCAAAGGACCGATGATGTTTGAACGCCGCTTCGATCCTGGCTTCCGGATTAACCTCCATATCAAAGACCTTAATAACGTCTTGGAGACCGGCCATGATATCGGCTCTCCCCTTCCCCTCACTGCCTCCGTGATGGAAATGATGCAGACCCTCAAAAGCTCCGGACTAGATCAAGCTGACCATAGCGCCCTTGTCCGGTACTACGAAAAGCTTGCCGATATCGAGGTTAATAACGAAGGTTAAGCTAAGCAAAATACTGTCTATTTTCTCATAATAATATATACCCCGATTAAGGGCTAATGCCAAACGATACTAAGAAGTTCGTAGGCAGCGGCCCCTTTTTTATATACAAAATGGTATTTCCCAAATCTAATGAATTAGGATGGTTAAGCAAAGAACTTCATATAATAAAGGATAGGTTCCACGGAGTTAATACTCCATTTGAAGTTTTATAGCATCTCCAGTTTGAAATCGAAATCTATTGAGGAGGAAAAACATGAAAAGATCAGGTGAGATTCAAAAACATACTGAAGGAAGAAACAGTGCTAAATATGAATCCCGTAGTGCTCGCGATAAACAAGAACAGAAAAAGCAAAAAGACCCTTCAGCATTGGATCAATCATAGTATATTGAGAAACGCCAGGATTTTCTGGCGTTTTCTAATTTGTTCAATTACCATTGGCTAGCGTCCTAAAGGGTAACTTAGCAATTACTTTAACTCAAATATCTAGGGAACAAAATATTATTTTCCAAGTGAACATGTTGGAAGATATCGTTTTCCAGTTCCTCCAGCTTTTGATAGGTCATTTCGAAGGTGCCACAGACATCCCCGGGTATTTTATAATCATTAGTGATCTTTCTCAACTCTCTTAGAATTTCCCCCGCCTCATCGTGTTCGGCTTTTAATTCCTTAATTATGCTGCGAATTTTTGCTTGGGCTTCTTCTGAAGGCTCGATCTCCTGTTCCTTCATCAACGGAAATTCAACTTCTTCCTCTTTGATAAGATGCTGCTCAAGCTCCAACTTTAGATTATGGAATAAGCGATGGACCGCCTTCAACTCCGGATGATGGTCTCCATGAACCCGCAGGATCATAGTGGTCAGTTCACTTATCCTTGGCAGCTCCACATTGAGATAAGCATGGTGAGTATTAACAACGTATTCACTCAAAGAGCCTGATGCCTCCTGAGTCCAATCCTTCTCAGAATTCTGTTCGCTCTTAAGGTTTCCGTACAACTCATTGATTTTTCCTAAAACTTCAGCCTCATTATGACCTTCTTGCAAAAGAACATCCTTGAGAATTCGATCCCCACCGCAGCAGAAGTCGATTCTGTATTCCTTAAAAACATCGGCGGCTTTAGGAAATTTGGTAACGATATCTCCGATTTGCTGATTGACATTGAATGTCATATGAATTCCTCCTTGTAGCATTTACTCATTTTTAATTTCAAAGTTAATTTCACGGAAGCCTTTGATTGATCTTATGTCCATATCATACCTTGCAAAAGTCTTTGGGGCTGTGATTAGTATCAAATCAAAACTTGATTCAAATCAAGCGAATCTCTAAGGAAAATATAACAAATTCCTTGGTTATCCTTATGCGCCGAAAACTTATACTCCCATCAATATTGATACTCTTGGCGCATGAAAATCTAAAAAAGGGTTGATATTACGAACCCCATAATTCGGTAATATCAGCCCTCAATGATTCACAGCAAATCTTCCAAATCACTTAAACTATTAATAATGATCCTTTTGTTACCAACTAGTTCGATGATCCCCTCATCCTGCATGCCGGACAGCTTCCGACTCATCGTTTCGCGAGTAACACCAATAAAATTGGCCATTTCCTCCCGAGTAAGTGCCATATCAAGTATAACTTTACCATCCTTCCGGATACCAAAATTCTTAGAAAAGTTAATTAATAAACCGGCAATCCTCGCCTCTACATCCTTCGTGCTTAAGGTCTGCACTAAGTTTTCCAGATCAACCAACCGGTCATGTACGCTCTCTAAAATTCTTAAGCTAATTTCCGGATTCCCTTTAAGGATACGGTCAAAATCGTCTTTTGCCAGGGTACAAACACTTACATCCTCCAAAGCCTCCGCATTATACTTGAAGGCACTTTTCTTCAAAAGGCTTAAATCCCCGATAAAGTCCCCCTCACCAAGGATATAAAGAATCTGCTCTTTTCCTTCCCGAGTATGCTTAAAGGTCTTGATTTTTCCGTAATTGATTATATAAAACTTATCCGATACATCACCCTCGAAAAAGACTACTTGCCCCTTCTTGAAGCGCCGCCGTGTAATCAAACTAGTTATCATGGCAAGCTGCTCATGGGCAAGCATCGAAAAAATGGGCACCTTTGAAGCGCAGAACTCCCCGGTTCCCGAACTACACCCACAGCTATGACAGTTACAAGAACTCATAAAATAGCTCCTTATTCCAAATTTAAGTTTAAAAAGATTTCTTCTTAAACTAGTTTAAACCTATTTTAGCATCTAAGAATGTAACTGTAAAACCCTCTTAATATTATTATCAAGATACTTCAGCCGTCCTTCCTTCAGGAAAAATCCGCACCATGTCATACTGAACGCAGTAAAGCGTGCAGAAAAAGGAGCATTGACGAATAGCCAGTGCTCCTTCCTTTTAACAAACTTCTCTACCTATTGACTTTACTTATCCTTGCTATAAACCTAAGCCTTTTCGCTTAGAATTGATATGGGCTTCAATCCCATTGGCGACTTCTACAGGGTCATCGCCAAGAGCGATTTTCCCCCCGGTCATTCCTTCTACATCCTCGGTCAACAATTTCACTAATTGGGGAGCACCGGAAACAAAGGGAGTCGGGGAAAGATGGGTATACGCCCCATAAGCAACAGCGAAGACCCCATCGATGGTGGCCTTTTGTTCCATCCACTCCGGAGCAGTTACGGCAATGGGGAGCTGAGGGACATCCACATCCAGATGATCAGCAAGGGCCGTCACCAACATGCTGATCCGTCCGGTGTCGGTACAGGTACCAAAGCTAAGGACAGGGGGAATCTTCAGGGCGGTACAAATCTCTTTTAACCCCGAGCCGGCCTGGTTCACCGCATCCATATTGCATAGCCCTGCCACTTCCAGAGCATGGTTGCCGCACCCACCGGCAACAACGAGAAGATCCCGTTTGATAAGCTCCTTCGTAAGATTTACGGTCATCCAATCCTGTGGGCCGTTGCGGAGGGTAGAGCAGTTAGCCAAGGCAACTACACCCTTGATTTTTCCGGCAACAATCACATCAACCAAGGGGTCCAGTTTATTGCCCAATGCCCCTAGAACAGCCTCAGTGGAGAA
>NZ_CEVWNY010000051.1:0-20020 GCF_982384815.1 Desulfitobacterium sp.
ATTCAGGTTGATAAGCCCCGTTTGCTGTTCTTTTTTCGCGAAAGCTTGTACCCCTTGAGAGACTTATGACAAAACGGACAAGCTTAAGGCGGAAAAAGGGTTGGGACATGCAGGAAAAGCGACAGGTTTCCCTCCTAAAAATTGGTAATATATTAAAGAACTATATTCCATTTTAAAAGGAGGGAGATTCATGGAGTTCGACAAAAAGAAGGTCCTTACTCTGGCGGGAACCCTCGTATTGGCCGGTGCGGTGGTTGTCGGTGGAATCTATGGACCGAGTGCCTGGAAAGTCTTTATGAATAAGGCAGCGCCCGAAAAAGATCCTGTCGTTATTCAGGCCCCACCTGTTGAAGGCGCGAACCCTCAGGATCCCAATGCAGCCGAAAATCTGCCTGGGCAAACAACTGGGGTTAGCCCTGCTGTAACAGTGACTGATCCGCCGGGAATCAATGCCACTCCACAGGGTGATGTCTCAGGGCCAAAGAAATATAAAGAGCCCGACACCAAAGACATCAGCATAGCCCCATCTATCGCCGGCTTTTTTGGCGAGAATGGTTTGAGCCAGGACGCCCAGAATTTGGTTTTTGGCGCGGCTTGGAATATCCATCAGTACGTGGATGGATATTTATTTGGACCTAATGCAGGTCCCCAGATGAATGAAGAAGATATTAAGCGGTACATCGTATTCCACAAGTCCCTGTGGGATCAACGCTTAAAGAGTGAAACCAACAAAGCGGCACAATTTAGTGAATACTTCAGTGCCATGCTGAATCGTGGAGCCGATGCTTATAACGCGAAGGACAAAGTTCGCATTGAGCAATTCCATCAAGAGCTTCATGATTTGGACACCCACCTGATGCGTGATGATCAGAGTGCGAAGATTTACGGGGCCACTCCATTTGCCACAAAACGGTAACGGATTCCGCTTTTTATAAAAATTATAGGAAAGCTATGCATTTTGGTTAGAGCAAATATTATGATAAGCAAAGGGGCTAATTTTTCACAAAAGCTTGAATGCAATACCGTGACGGGCGGAGGACCGTTCAACGCACCGGAGAGCAATATGCATGAGATAGAGTTCAAATCAAAAGGGCGACCGAAACAACTGAATATAGCGTGGGAAGTACGATTAAACGTATGAAGAGAACCCTAAGGGGTTACGGCATTCGGATTGATTCTGATCAAATTGATGCTGAAGCTATTAAGAAAAGCAACGAAAGTGCGCACCAGCCGGCGTGAATAATAGGCTACATCACTCAGAAAGGATCAGGGAAGAGGAAAAGATCTTTTCCAGGGAGCTGAGGTTTTAAGCGCTTTAAGACCGGAAGCTCAGAATGGATAGAGAGGTTGAAGCGGTGAAGTAGATTCGCTTCAGGTGAATAAGGGAAAAAATGCGCGCTTTAAGAAAATAAGATCTGACCGACGGGTCAGGTCTTTTTCTATGCCAAGCATAAATTCCAAATAAAACCTTGAAGTTAGGTTACTCTAATTATTGACCTTAGAAATAAACTACGCTAAAATAAAGATAAGATATTTAGGAAACTATCTAATAGTCTAAATAAAGGGGGGATAAAATGTCTCCACTGAATGACACCTTTAAAGCTCTTTCGGATAAAACACGCCGCCAGATTATTAAGCTTTTAAGAGCCGGAGATTTAACAGCGGGAGAAATTGCCGACCAATTCGATATGACCAAGCCAAGCATTTCCCATCATTTAAACATGCTCAAACAGGCAGATCTCATCAGTGATCGCCGGCAAGGGCAAAATATCTATTATTCCCTAAATACTTCAGTATTTGAAGAGCTAATCGGCTGGTTTTTAGAGTTTACCGGCAAACAACCGGAAGAGCTGGATTTTTATCACGACTTAGAGCCAGAGGGGACTCCCAAAAAGAAACCGAACGACAAGTAGTTTGAAGGAGGAAAATATATGGATCAAACAAACAGCAAAAATCAAGGAAGTGCGCTTAAGATCATCTCAGGCATTTTTGTTATTATTAACTTAATTGTGGCAATATGGGCCTATCCCAAGCTTCCGGAGCTGGTTCCCTCCCATTGGAATGCCGCGGGGGAAGTGGATGGGTATTCCGGTCCTTTTTCAGGGGCATTTTTGTTCCCGTTAATCATTTTAGGGATTTATCTTATGTTTTGGATCATACCCCGGATAGACCCGAAGCGGGCTAATTACCTGAAGATGGGAAGAGTCTTTTGGATTGTCGGCGCTGTTTTAATAGTGTTTCTATCAGCTATGTACTGGGGAACCATTGCTGTAGCGTTAGGTTATTTAGATACCCTACCCCGTTGGTACTTCTCCGGCATCGGCGTCATCTTTATCATCTTAGGCAATTACTTTGGCAAAATTAAATTCAACTATACCTTTGGGATTAGGACTCCCTGGACACTAGCCAACGAAGAGGTCTGGGTAAAAACCCATCGCTTCGCCGGTCCTATCTGGGTTCTGGGTGGAATACTAATGTGCTTGGTCGGATTTGTTCCCGCCGCCTGGTTTTTCCCCGTCTTTATGGTTGTCATTTGCGGCATTAGCATTTTGCCCGTGGCTTATTCTTATATCCTCTTCCGCAAAGTGGCTGGGTAGTGAAACAAGGAACCTGTCCCCCTGTTTCATAAAATTATTTGGTGCTTGTGTCTAAAATCTCTTTTCCCTGGTCAAGCTATGAATAGAATCCAGGAAAAGGAGATTTTTGTTTATGCGTAAGAAGTATTTATTAATTGGTTCGGTAGCACTTGGGATCGGCTTAGTGCTCGGGGCAGTAGGCTTTGCCCTGGCAAACACTCCCGCTAATGGTAATTCACACCTTGCTTTTTGGGATAAAAAAGATTCCAAATCCACGACAGGGCCAATCACGGGTTCCTTAAATAATCCTGTCACCGGACTACCCAATCCTTCGGGGATTTTGACTCCGGAAGGAAGTACACTTAATCCTAACGATACTTTAGATCCGAGCGGGTTGGGTGGGGACCCGGCGGAAACCACGACCCCCAATATGTCCCAAACTGTTCCCGATGAGCCGGCACAGATCATTATCTCGGATTATAAGCTGAATCTGGCCACCCTATTTAAAGCTTGGAAATCTGTGGACATGGAAAGTTTTCGCGCCGAATTGAGCAAGGCTTATACAGGAGAACTTTTTGAAAAACATGCCCGCCAGGCAGAGCCCTTTATCGCTCAAGGGGTAGGAATTGATGTAAGCGATATCCGTTTTAACAGTGTCAAGGTTGACGCTGCTACCTCAACTTCTGCGACATTAACCGCCTCCTATAACTACATTGCGGAGGACTATGATATAGGCAATGACGTTACCATGGGTGAAAGCGTAGAGCATGAAGTAAAGGTTAGGGTCAATATGGTTAAGAATGACGACCGTTGGCTGATCACTGGGGAGACAATCCTTCAGTAATAGTGGGAACTAATTAAGGAACGCATGTTTCTGTTCTTGTTTGAATAGAAGCATGCGTTTTATTTTCCGAGAATATAGGTTTTTCCGGAAGGAAACCGGGGGTAAATGTTGAAATAGGTACAAAGCGACACGAATTAGGAGGAGATGCTGTGACTCGCAGATTTGCTTTAACCGGCGTAATGATTTGTGCCTTATTAACAGCCCAGTCCCTCGGGCATCCGGTTTCGATTAATGCCGCTACGGCTGCCAAAGGATATGTAACGCAAGTTGCAGCGAATGCTTTTGTCAATCCGGCTTATGATGAAATTAACCAAATGCTTGAAAGGATTGCTAAGGAAAAAGAGATCCCCAGCATTATTCTCAAGGCCATCGCTTTCAAAGAAAGTTCTTGGCGCCAGTTTGATAAAGAGGGCAACCCCCTCTTAGGCTCCAACAAGGCCCATCCTGCCATCGGCATCATGCAGATTGCTACTTATAAAGATGATGATCTGCAAACCATTGAAAAGCTCAAAACGGATATCGAGTATAATATTCGCATGGGCGCCGATCTCCTTAATGAAAAATGGCGTTTTACTCCAACTATCGGCGATGGGGACCGCAATAAGTTGGAAAATTGGTATTTTGCCCTTTGGGCCTATAATATTTGGACAGATAAAAATAACCCCAATACTCTGGCTGCTACTGACCCTTCGGCACAGACCTACCAAGAAAAGGTTTTCCGCATTATGGCTAATCCCGAAGGCTTTTTTACTCAGTATATTGAGCCGGTTGAAGTCAGCCGTATTCCGGCGGAGTCTCTGCCTGCTACCGGTGTTCCTGCCAAAACCGCAGCTTGGCCTACTCCGGAACCCTTTCACTACGGGGATCTAGCTACTTCGGGAAACCCTCATGACCCGAATAAACCTAACGTACCTGAAGCGTCTGAGAATCCGGGAGGTTCAGTGAACCCCGGCACCCCTGATACCCCTCCCCCACACGAACAAGACCCCACTCCATCTACTCCCCCCAATGAACCTCCCTCCCGAGGAGGGCAACCGCCTAAAATTCTCGAATTTAACCGCTTAGCCGGAGATAATCGTATTGAAACTGCGGTAAAGCAAGCCTTAAAGGGCTGGTCGGGGGGAGCTGATACGGTAGTCCTGGCTCGGGCTGATCATTTTCCGGACGCCTTAGCCGGGGTCCCTTTGGCTGCTCAATACCATGCCCCAATTCTCCTTACCTCCAGCACGGGTCTTAGCTCCCAAGTGGAAGAGGCCTTAAAAACATTAAACCCTACCAAGGTAGTTTTACTGGGAGGAGAAGGTGCACTCGGCCCGCAAGTTGCTAAAAAACTGGAGGCCTTAGGTTGGAGCGGGGAAAAACAAATCCGCTTAAACGGACTAAATCGCTATGAGACAGCGGCAGCCATCGCCCTCACCACAGCCGGCCTTCCCTTGGATATACTGATGAACCTGGACCAAGACAACCGTGGTAAAACCTCAATAGAAGCAATAGCTATCGCTACCGGCGCGAATTTCCCCGATGCCCTTAGTATTGCTTCCATAGCCGGAATCAAGCAAATGCCTATACTCCTTACCGAACCCAAGACTCTTCCTAAGGAGACCAAGGCGGCCTTAAAAGCTCTCAATCCTCAGAAAGTCTATCTGATCGGCGGCGAAGGAGCTATTTCTCCGGCTGTTCAAACCGCTATCCAAGAACAATTGAATCTTTCGCCCTCCCAACTAATTCGCTTATATGGAGACTCCCGCTATGACACCATGGCAGCTGTGGCGGAAGAATTTGCCGGGGAGGGCCAAGGTCTCTGTTTTGCCACGGGCCAGGATTTTCCCGATGCCTTAGCCGGAGCCGCCCTAGCCGCCCGCCTCCAAGCCAAAGTAATTCTGCTTCCCAAAGGCTCCCTTGATGACTATCCACGCCTCAAAAATGCCATTGCCCAGCACCCCTGGAATAGGGAAACCCAGCCGTATATATTTGGGGGAGAAGGAGCAATCTCACCTGGGCAGGTAAAGGAGCTAAAGGAACTTTTGTTGGGGTCATAATTCGGTGTGTCAAGGGGACGGAGTTGTTGACACATTCCCCCGACACGTGGAAACATGTTCTGAGCCCGATTTATTGCAAAAAAGCCGAGAATTTACCCTCTGGTGACCTCTCGTGAAATGATGCACTCTCCTCGAAACCTAGTAGAGGCACCGGCCAGCTTATATAAAGTATGTCTTGTTGTAAAATGGAAGAAACTATAGTAAACTGAAAAACGGTGCAAATATAGGGAAGGGATCACTATACCATGATATGGCGTAAAAGAACTTTGTTACTTATGGCTATAGACGCTGTGTTAGTTAACCTTGCAGCGTTTTTAAGCTTTTATATCCGTTTTGGTTTTGACGGAGACGGCAGTATCCCACAGGAGTACTTGCTGACACTTACCCACTCCGCTTGGACAGCAACTATTATTTACCTGGCGGTGTTCTACATTTTCGGGTTATATAACAAGCTTTGGCAATATGCCAGTATCGGCGAGCTTGTCTCCATTATCTTCGCCGTAACGGTAGCTACAGCGGGAACGGTAACCACGGTTTATTTCCTGGCTCCTTTGCGTTTTCCGCATTCCGTATCGGCACTTTTGTGGTTTAGCACTCTCTTTTTAATCGGCGGTTCCCGCTTTATCTGGCGAATCCTCCAAGACAATATCTTTACTCCCCATGTGCCCGGTTCCCAGAACCAGGTCTTGATCATTGGGGCAGGGGACGCAGGAGTCATGGCGGCAAGGGAATTAAAAAACAAGAACTATCGGGAAGGACGCCCCGTAGGTTACATCGATGACGCGGCTAAAAAGCAAAGACTGCAGCTCATGGGTATACCCGTCTTGGGGACCCGCAAAGATATTCCCCGTGTGGTCAAAAACCATAATATCGATAAGATCATTATCGCCATGCCCTCGGCTTCCGGGGAAGTAATCCGGGAAATAGTCGGAATCTGTGAAAAAACCGGCGTGGATCTCAAGATCATGCCTGGTGTTTTCGATGTTTTAAGTGGTAAATTAGATACCAAAGAAATCCGCCAAGTCCAGGTAGAAGACTTACTGGGTCGGGAACCGGTTACGGTGGACTTGGAAGATGTGGCCGGCTACCTGACCGGGGAAGTGGTCCTCATCACCGGCGGGGGTGGCTCCATCGGGTCGGAACTTTGTCGCCAAGTGTCCCGCTTTAATCCAGGTAAGCTAATTATCGTGGGGCACGGGGAAAACAGTATTTTTGATATTGAACAAGAACTCCGCGCTGATAACCCCAACCTTGATATCGCTACGGAGATACTGGATATTAAGGATCGGGATAAAGTTCAGGTTGTTTTCCAACGCCATAAGCCAGGGGTTGTTTTCCACGCGGCAGCCCACAAACATGTGCCCTTAATGGAAAAAAACCCTGAAGAAGCCTTGAAAAACAATGTCATGGGCACCGGCAATCTGGCAGAGGCTGCCGACTCCGTAAAGGTCAAGACCTTCGTCTTGATTTCCACAGACAAGGCTGTGAATCCGACCAGCGTAATGGGTGCCACTAAACGCATCGCGGAAATGGTCATCCAGAGTATGGACAAGCGTTCCGATACTAAGTTTGTGGCCGTCCGTTTTGGCAATGTCCTTGGGAGCAGAGGCAGCGTAATTCCTACTTTTAAACGCCAGATCGCCAAAGGTGGACCGGTCACTGTCACCCATCCCGATATGGTCCGTTATTTCATGACCATCCCCGAAGCTTCCCAGCTGGTGATTCAAGCCGGGTCCATGGCCCAAGGGGGAGAAATCTTTATTCTGGACATGGGTCAACCGGTTAAGATTCTCGATCTCGCCCGCGATCTCATTCGCCTTTCCGGGTTTGAGCCGGATGTGGATATTAAGATCAAGTTCACAGGTATGCGTCCCGGTGAAAAACTTTACGAAGAGCTTCTTACCGCCGAAGAGGGAACAACAGCCACGAAACATAAACGAATTTTCGTAGCAAAGCCCAATAACATCAATGTTTCTCAGCTGGAGGAGCTTATTCACCTGATCCGGGAGCGTGGTTCCTACCTAACTCGGGAAGAGGTTTTAGCCCAGTTACAGGCCAATGTGCCTACGTTTAGAAAGCAAGCATCCAAAGCTGCTGCCAATCAATAAGGGGGAAAAATTTCATGTTGCGTATGAAAGAAGTAATTACCAGTGAAGATGTTTTAGCCCAAAGATTAAAAGCAAAGATCCAAGACCATTCTGCAACTGTCGGTGTCATCGGTCTCGGCTATGTAGGACTCCCCTTAGCTGTTGAGAAAGGAAAAGTGGGCTTTACCGTCATCGGCTTTGATATTAACTCTAACCGGGTAGCCAAGGTCAATGCCGGAGATAATTATATCGGCGATGTTAAGGATGAAGAACTCCAAGCCTTAACTCAAAAAGGTTTACTTACCGCCACTACTGATTATGCTCGCCTTGCCGAGTGTGATGTGATCGTCATCTGTGTACCTACCCCCCTGACCATTACCAGAGATCCGGACATCTCCTACATCCAGGCCTCTTCCGGGGAAATCGCCAAATATCTTAAGCCCGGACAGCTGGTTACTTTAGAGAGCACCACCTACCCGGGAACCACCGGGGAAGTCATCCTCCCGATGCTGGAGCAAAGCGGCCTCAAAGTCGGCAAAGACTTCTTCCTGGCTTTCTCACCGGAGCGGGTAGATCCAGGCAATAAACGTTTTACTACTAATAATACCTCAAAGGTTGTCGGGGGAGTGACCCCGGTCTGCTTAGAAATAGCCTATACTTTCTATGCCCAAACCATTGTTAACGTAGTACCGGTCTCCAGTCCCGCCGCTGCGGAGCTGACCAAGGTATTTGAGAACACTTATCGGGCCGTCAACATCGCTTTAGTCAATGAACTCATGCTCCTCTGTGACCGCATGGGCATCGATATCTGGGAAGTAGTGGAGGCAGCCGGAACCAAACCCTTCGGTATCCAAACCTTCTGGCCCGGTCCGGGCGTAGGCGGCCACTGCATCCCCATTGACCCCTTCTACCTTACTTGGAAGGCTAGGGAATATGATTTCCATACCCGCTTCATCGAGCTGGCCGGGGAAATTAATGTGGAAGTATCCTACCATGTTATCAATAAGGTAATTCGTTCCTTGAACAATGAAAACAAGAGCCTCAAAGATGCCATGGTCCTCGTCTTGGGTGTGGCTTATAAAAAAGATATCGATGATGTCCGTGAATCCCCGGCGCTCAAGATCATGGAGCTGCTCCGGAAAAACGGTGCCAATATCACTTACCATGACCCTTATATTCCGGTTATCGAGCCCCATGGCGGCTCAACTATGCATCTGGAAAGTAGCGAACTCACCGATGCAGCCTTGGCCGCAGCCGATTGCGTCCTGATCCTCACCGACCATAGCTCGGTAGACTACGAGCGGGTCGTAGAAAAAGCCAACCTCATCGTCGATACCCGCAACGCCACCAAAAACGTAGAGCACAACCGCGAAAAAATCGTCAAACTATAGTGAAACAGGGGGACAGGTACACTGTTTCATCTCTAACTTCATAAGGAAGACAAAAGCTGTAATAAGTGGAGAATCGATAGATTCTCCTTCTTTTTGGCTAGTCAGAAAGTATAAGTCTGCGGGCGCATAAGGGCAACCAGCGGCTTCGCTTTCGCTAAAGCAACAAGTGCAAAAGCAGTGCTTTCGTGGCGAAGCCGGGTTTTCTTTAATTAATCAGAAAGTATAAGTTCGAAGGAGGGATTCCCCTTTTACTTGGCTATCCTGAATAAGATCGTTCGCACACGCCTAGGACGACACGATGTCTGGTCATTGTTATAACTTTAACTTTTGTCATTAATTAAGGTGCCGCGTTACGAGATGGGAGTCTAATTGGGTACCTATTTTTAAGGTACCCCATTTAGTGATATAATAGGTAAAGTTAGAATAAAAAATGAAACAAGGGACCTGTCCCTCTGTTTCAATGAAAGAATGGGACGGGTCCCTCGTCCCTGTAAATAAGGAGTGGAATGAAAACGTGGATAAAAAAATGCGTTTCGCCGTCATCGGCTGTGGGCGAATTGCCCCCAAACATGCCGAATCTATTGTAGCTTTAGAGGAAGCGGAGTTAGTAGCGGTCTGTGATATTGTCCCGGAAAAGGCCCAAGCCTTTGCGGATAAATACGGGGCTAAGCCTTACACTTCCTACGAAGAGATGCTCGACAAAGAAAAAGTCGATGTGGTAACAATCGCCACGGAATCGGACCTTCATGCGCCCATCGGTATCTATGCCGCAAAAGCGGGCAAACATGTCATGGTGGAAAAACCTATGGCCATGACCTTAGAAAGTGCCGACGAACTAATTCGCACCTGTCATGAGGCCGGAGTGAAGCTAGCCGTCATCCACCAAAACCGCTTTAACAAAGCCATCAAACTCATGCACAAAGCTCTCGAGGAAGGCCGCTTCGGTAAACTAACCCATGGACAAGCTACCGTTCGCTGGAACCGAAACGATGAATATTATTCCCAAGCCCCTTGGCGGGGAACCAAGCTCCAAGACGGCGGTGTCTTAATGAATCAGTCCATCCATAATATCGACCTTCTCCAATGGACCTTTGGCCCGGTAGAGTCAGTCTTTGGCTATACCCGTACAGCTTTGCGCAAAATTGAGATGGAGGACGTAGGGGTCGCTGTTATTAAGTTTAAAAACGGTGCATTAGGGGTCATCGAAGCAGCTTCCACCATTTATCCCAAAAACATCGAAGAAACCCTCAATATCTTTGGGGAGACCGGCTCCGTTATGATCGGTGGTATCGCTGTCAACCGCATCGAAACCTGGGAGTTCCCCAATAGCGAAGAAGAGAAAAAAGCCATCTTCGCCAGCCAAGAGAGCGACCCACCTAACGTCTATGGTTTCGGGCATCGAGAAATTATCAAGGATATGATCGAGGCTATTCGTGAGGATCGCACTCCGGCCATTCCCGGTGAAGAAGGACGCAAGGCCTTAGAGATTATTCTCGCTATCTATAAATGCCAGGAGACTAAGGAGCCTGTGGTGTTTCCGCTCGTGGAGTAGAGGTTGGGGCATTGCTTTCTGGACGCCAAACCTTAGGGCAATACCTGATGTGAGCCGGTGGCTCCGCTATGCTACTGAAGCCTTAGCTGCCTTATACACAGTGAAAATCGTTCACTCTTGCGCGAGAAGCTACGCTTACGGGCATATGAAGAAGTATGTCATTTAGAAATGAGGTCATACATATGACAAACCATAAAAACATGAACAGTAATCAAACCCATCCCACTAATATCGACCCAACAGCCAACATCCCCGCCAGTGTAACCATCTCTCCCTTCTGCGTAATCCAAGCCAATGTTACTCTCGGGGAGAAAGTCATCCTAGGGGTGGGTTGTGTGATCGAAGAAGGTGCGGTTATTGGTGCAGGTACAATTCTTGGACACCATGTCACAGTTGCGGCAGGGGCAACAATAGGGGAGGAATGTGAGCTTGCTGCCCATGTGAGCATCGGCTCCGGGGCCAAGATCGGGGCGCGGACTCGCGTTGGTGAGCACACTTCTGTTTATCCTCAGGCAGAGCTTGGGGAAGATGGGTTTATCGGCAGTAGTTCCTCAATCGGTCGTTTCCCGAAGGCCGCCGCCACCAGTACGGTGAAGGCGCATACAGACTTACCCCCATTAAAAATGGGGAACGGCTATACAATTGGCTGCTCCGTGGTTCTTTATGCCGGAACCACATACGGAGAAAAAGTTTTCCTAGGGGATGGAGCTTTGGTCCGCGAACGCTGCATCATCGGCAAGAATGTGGTTATCGGTAGTGGTGCCGCCGTGGAAAACGACACCCGCATCGGGGATTACACTAAGATCCAGACCGGGTCTTACATTACAGCTTATATGGAAATCGAAGAGCGGGTCTTTATCGCTCCCATGGTGACCACCACTAATGATAACTATATGGGGCGCACAGAAAAACGCTTCAAATATATCAAAGGAGCAACAATCTGTCGGGGAGCCCGCATTGGCGGCGGGTCCATCTTACTTCCGGGAATCAGGGTTGCCCCGGAGACCTTTGTGGCGGCCGGAGCTCTAATCACCAAGGACACCACAGAAAAGCGGGTAGTCAAAGGTTTTCCTGCTAAAGAGCTAAGGGAAGTGCCGGAGGAAGAGTTGCTTCAGGAATAGAATAGGTTTAGGTTCTAGAATTAGGAGATTATTAACAGTGGCCCCATCAAAAGATGGGGTTTTTTCTTTTCAAAGATCAGGTGTATGTAATACGAGAGGCCCGGGATCATCCCGGGCCGCTTGTTTTAACCCCTATATCCGATTCCACGTGACAATTGATAGAGAATGAATTGATTGAGACTAATGTTTTCTTCTTTAGCTTTTTCAGATAGTGCCTGGTGGAGAGATTTAGGCATACGGACACGAAGTTGACCTGAGAAATCGGAGACTTTACTTGGTTCGGGTACTTCTCGCCCTAAATCCATGCAGGTTTCAATCCAGCCACGTTTTGCATCTTCGAGATTAGCTAAACACTCTTCGACAGACTCGCCATCCGATATGCATCCTGGAAGGATAGGAATCTGGGCGAACCATCCGCCACCTTCCTCTTCAGAGAGTTTTCTAAGCTTAATTTCATAATCCAGATTTTCATAGTATTCAAAGTCTTTCACTGGTCCTCGCTCCTTTCGAGTTTGCGGATTGCATTGATTGCTTCTTTTACATATACCGCCTTGACTGGCCGCGAAAATGGGACGGTTATAATATCAATTAGGTTTTGGTGGGTATAATTATAATGGCTTGTGCCTTTCTGTGATTGTCTACGTACAAAGCCATAGCGAATAAGTACCTTATCTAAATCCTCGAACTTTACATCCTTTGGATTATTTACGATTTGTGCATACAGTTTATCAAACGTGGTCAACTTAATCACCCCTCCATATATGATACCATATATGGAACCTAATACGCAAGATGAACTTGAAATATTTGTGAAAAATAACCTTAGGAAGAGGCTTCACGTAATCATGAAATAGCGTTTATTAAATTCCTCGGATTAATCACTAGTATACTATTGATTATTACGTGATATAATTATAGTATGGAGTTAAAGGAGTGGATTTTATGGCTTTAGTTTCTGAAGAACAAGTGATTAAAGTCTTGCAACAATATAATCCGTGGTGGAGAGCACCTGAGAGAATCCAAGTACTAACTAAACCTCAAAAAAGGGTTGCTTATAATGAAGCAATGAAGTGTTTAACCCATCCCTCTATCCGCAGATTTGTGGTATTGTCTGGAGCTAGACGAGTAGGAAAGACAACAATAATGTATCAAATGATTGAGGATTTATTAAAACAAGGTATTGCGCCAAGGAATATCCTCTATATAACTTTTGACAATCCGATAGTTAAGCTTGTTAGCATTGATGAAGTTTTAAGTATATATGAATCCCTCTATCCGATTGAGGGGAAAAAGTATTTGTTTTTTGATGAAGTTCAGTACACAAATAACTGGGAGCTATGGATGAAGGTACTATATGATTCCCGTAGGGATATTTGTCTCACAGCCACAGGCTCTGCCAGCCCAATTATTCAGAAGGGAGCAGCCGACAGCGGTGCCGGGCGATGGACGGTGCTTAAAATTCCGACCTTATCTTTTTATGAATACTGTGAGCTGCTTCAGTTGGCGGCACGGCCGGTACTTAAAAACAATATTAAACTATCGGAATTGGTAAGTCTAGGAAAAGGCAAACTTGCAGAGCTGGTAAATGATTTCTACCCCTTAGTCCAGCATTTTAATCGTTATTTGTTAATTGGTGGTTTCCCGGAACTGGTACTATCTGATGATGACACCTATGGGCAAAGATTACTTCGTGAAGATGTAGTGGACAAAGTTATCAGAAGAGATGTCTTAACTTTATTTAATGTAAGAAACCCGCTTTTAATGGAAAAATTGTTCTTATACCTCTGTATGAACTCATCTGGAATCTTTAACGCCCAAACAGCTGCAAAAGAGTTGGATAACATAAGCGTCACAACTTTGGATAATTACCTTGAATTTCTTGAGAAATCAAATCTGATTTATCGCGCTAATCCTATAGATGTAGGTAGCAAAGGTGCCTTAAAAGGCAGACCCAAAATTTTTGTTGCTGACCCAGCGATTCGCAATGCGGTGCTCATGATTGATGATGTCCAGACGAATGAAAGAGAAATGGGCGTTATGGTAGAAACTGCTGTGTTTAAACACTTCGTTTCTTATTACGAAGGAAAGACAGCCACAGTAGGCTATTTTAGAAAGCTAAAGGATAATCAAAAGGAAGTAGATGTAGTCATTGATCAGCCGCAAGGAAAAATACTTTGTGAAGTAAAATACCGCAATGACTCATCTGTACATGCCTCAGATGCGATAGTAACGTTGGCTTCCGATAAAAACGCTAATGTTACAAGTGCCTTTATCGCAACAAAAAAGCTTACCGATTATGGAATCAGTAAGCATGATACACAAGTACCCATATTGAGAATCCCGGCATTAGTGCTTTTATATTTACTGGGCGGGGCCGATTCCTGAAACAGGGTACCTGTCCCTCCGTTTCACTTCCGGCTAACCCGCTTCACCACAAAAGCTCCGATTTTGCGGAAATCCTTATCGATGGCAACGATGGCGAGGCAGAATACGAGTCCTGCCACAGATGCAGAGAGGAGAGGATGGAAGTCTTTAAGGAGCCAAGCGGTCCCTGCCATCAGAAGAGAAGAGACTATGGTACTGGGGAGCTGCCGCCACAAGCGGATCTTATAGACATTCTTGCGGACAAGATAATAGTAGGCTAAAAGGATGAAAATCTCCACGAGGATTACCGCATAAGCAGCACTATAGACGCCTGTCAGGGGCTTTAAGGCAAAGATTGCGCCTGCCAAGAGTACGAGTGCCAAGCCCTGTACTATGGTCCGCTGCATCTGCCTTCCTGTAGTCGTCAGAATATCCCCTAAGGAAAAACTCATGCACTCTAAAGCCAGGAACCAGGAGACGATCATCAGAATAGGGATGGATTCGTTGAATTTCCCGTCATAGAGCCACACAGTAAGCGGGCCGGCCAAAACAAAGATTAAGGTGCTTCCGGCAATCCCCACCGCCGATAAGGCCTTAAAGACTTTCTCGATAACCCCTTGATGTTGATCCCGATCCGTTGCCCCCAGTTGGTAGAGGACCGGATAAAGGGCACTGGTCATCATGCTGGGGATAAAGACTAAGATCAGAATCAGTTTGTAGGCGGCGGAGAAAATCCCCACCTCCTCGCTGGTAGCAGTCCAGGATAAAACCAGAATGCTGAATTGGGTAAAAACATTATAAAATATCCGGTGAACCCCAAAGGGCAGGCCATGAACCACCATATTAGTCATAGTGGGAAACTCTACCCGGGGCTTGATTTCCTTCCTTAAAGCCAGATACAAAAGAAGCGTGGTAATGGCATAGCCAAGCAAATGGGTAAAGGTAATGGAAACAACCCCTAACCCGGCCACCAGTACACCAATCGTAAAGATGGCGATCAGAATCGTAGTCAGGAATTGATAAAGGGCAGCCAGATAAATCTTCTGCACCGCTTGATAATAATTGTAAACAGATTGATTGATAGCATTAAAACTTACAGCTATCCCAACGATAATGACCATAGTTTTTATCGTCCCATTATAAGGGAACATAAAAAGCAGCATGGCCAGGTAGCACAATACACATAATAGGGTTTTCACGAACAGGGTATTGCCGAAATACTGGGGCAGCACTTTCGCGTTCTTGGAGCCCTCCTGCACCATCAGCTGGCTAATACCCAACTCGGAAAAAAGGATAAAGGTTCCTACATAGGCATAGGCCACTGAGTAATCCCCGTAAGGCCCCGGCCCTAAATATCGGGTAACCAGAATCCCTAAGACGGCAGAAATGGATTTGGCCAAGAGGCTGGAAATCCCCAATGCTGTCGCGTTTTTAGCTATAAGTCGAGTATCCATTTAAAATATGCCTCCCACGGAAGTAAAAGGATGATTACCTTGCTTCCTTTCATCCAATCTTTGAGCCCGCAAAGTAATTGTTTGCTGTGGATGCAGACGTCAGGTTGAAACAAGGTACCTGCCCCCCTGTTTCGTTTGCTGTGGATGCAGACGTCAGGTTGAAACAAGGAACCTGTCCCCCTGTTTCAGCGCTTCTTCGTAGATAGCAAGGGTCTTTTGGGCGTTATGTGCCCAGGTGAAATTATTCAGGACTAGTTCCCGGCCCTTAATACCCATTTCCAGAGCCAGTTCAGGGTTTCCTAATAATTTCTGTAGCGCGATGCGGATATCCTCAGCATTGCGGGGGCGGACCGTCAAGCCGACCCCTTCCCGATTAATCAGGGGAGCGATACCTTCCCCTTTGGTACCGATCACCGGCTTACCCTGGGACATAGCCTCCAGATAAACCACCCCAAAGGCCTCGTCCCAGCTAGGCATAACAAATATATCGCATTTAGCCATTTCGGCCATAGCCTGGGGATGGGGGAGGCTTCCTAAGAACTCCACATGGTTCCCCAAGCCTAGGGCAGCAACCTGCTCTTCGAGGCTTTGCCGTTCCGCCCCGTCGCCAACGATGCGATAGACCAAATTCGGATAAGATTTAAGTAAATCGGAATTAGCCAGAGCCTCTAAGACATAGACATGCCCCTTGGGCTTACGCAAAAAACCCACTGTCAAAAGAACGGGCCTGCGATCAGCCAGTTTGTCCGCAGCGATTCCGCCCTCATTCGCCGGTCCGCTCTCAACTTGTTGATACTCGCTTTCTGTTTCGGAGTCGGCTCCAACTTCGGGTTCAACACTATCCCCAAACTCCGCCCCATTATAGATCACCCGATATTTGCCAAGGTCATCTGCCCACTGTTCCAGCCCGTAATTCACCCGCAGCTTATCACTGACGAGGATTACCCGACTTGCTTGCCTAAGGGTATCCTTGACACTTTGGGCACAGCGAAGTGAGCGATTTAAGGTATGAGCAAAATCCTGCCCATGGATGGTGACTACCACAGGCAGATTATATTTTTGTCCGAAGGCCACCGCCGCAGCTCCATCCGGATGGGCTACATGGGCATGGATCAGATCCGGCTGCTTCTCCCGTATCAGCTTGGCGATCAGCCTGCTCATGCCCAGCCGATAGGTAAAGGGATAATGGACAAAAAAATACCCCCGGGGAAACTCAAGAACCCTGGGATGATAGATATCCATGCCCTGATGGATTTCCTGGAAGGGAATTTGAGCATACTTTCCCCATTTGCCTAAGGTTTTAAGGACGCGGGGAAACCAGGGAGTAGGATTGACTAAAGTGATCTCCACCCCTTGCTCATGAAGGGCTTCTATTTGTTGTTGTACGAATATCCCATTTAAAGGTTCAACCAGAGTGGGATAAAGGTGAGAGATAACTAGAACTTTCATATTGCATCCTTTTTCGTAAGCATTCTTATATGGTATATCGGGGCGTGAGCTCCTGAAACCATTCACTGGATGGTTTCTTACACGGAGACTCACGTACTTAGTAGCTCCAGGGCCGGTGCGCTTGCTTTCGTAGTAGTTACGAAAGCTTCGCTCGCCTAGAAGCTACGCTAACGGGCTTTATGACTGCTGCGGTAGTAAGGCCGTTTTATTAGGTACTAACGAGTACTTCCTCATACACCGCCAAAAGCTTCTTTTCTTCGCTTTCCCAAGAGTATTTCTCGTGGAAGGCGTCCCAGCCCCTTTGGGCATAGCTAAGGGCTTGAGCGGGGTTCTCAATCAAATAACAGATTTCCCGGGCCAGGGAATCGGGGTCACCGGGCTCAGCCAGGCGACCACATTCATCCTCACCAAGAATCTGCTCGATATAGCCGAAACGGGAGCCCACCACCGGCAATCCAGCCGCCATATATTCAATCAGCTTCACCGGGATAGCTTTTGTGTAATTCAGAGTCGGGAGAAGAGGAACAAGTGCAATCTGAGCACTCTTTAAAATTCCGGGAACCCGGCTATAAGGAACTTTCCCCAGGACCTGGACATTGCCTCGTTCCAGCCAACTTTCCAATGGTATAAACCGTTCGGAAACATCCCCAAGCTCCACGGGGCCAACTAATTGGCAAATTGCCTCGGGGTGCTTCTCACGTACCAGAGGCATAGCTTCCAGAATGACCTCCAAGCCCCGTTCCTTATTGATTCCGCCTAAGTACAGGATAACCGGAGCCTTAGAAGCCCGCCGGTCACAATCATCAGAGGTTTCCTCGGTAACATTTTTAGAGTTCCCTCTCAAGGACTCCGTACCGCAGGCATCTTCCTGTTGCCTTGATGTTTCCACTTCGAACTTCGTAGTACATTTGTCTTCTGCTTTCCCCTCGAGCATAGAACCTTGTACCTCGTACCTCTCATTGTCCCTTTCGCACGCGGAATCACGCACCACGAGTCTCGCCCTCGGCCTTTCAAACTGAAACTGCTGTTGCAGGGGAAAGTTAAACAGACTAGCCCCCAGCGGATTATACTTCTTAAATAAATCCTCCATGTGGTGGTTTACGGTAAAGACACCGGCAAATCGCCGGGCGGCGCTCTTTTCGACTAGCTCAAATACGGCTGCAACAGTTCTCCTTAATGGCGTCGGCAGCCAATAGCGGGTCTTAAGGCTATCGGCATAATACTCATGAACATCATAAATAACCGGCTTACCCAGTTTTTTCTGTAAAGTAAGTCCGGTAAAAATCAGATCCGGATCATGAAAATGATAGACGTCCGCTTGCTCCTCCACAGCTGCTTGATAGATGTCCTTTAGGTTGAGGACCCTCTGGATTCTCTTTTGAAAAGGAGGCACATAGCGAATGCGTATACCCTCAACGATCTCTTCCTTAGGATAGCCGACGCCATGAGCATTGCCTACTTTCGCCTCAAGCGGACTAACCCCGCCCGAATCAACGGCCTTTACGTTCCCCTTCGATCCTCGATCCCCGGCAGCCATTATATCCTTCCCTATGGCATCAGCCGAGCCGCTCGCCCCAGCAGGGGCGTCGCCACCCCCCGCCTGCCTATGACCAGGATAAGGGGCAATCAGGACTACCTCATAACCGGCCTTACGCAGTGAGCAAGCTTCTTTATAAAAGATCCGGGCATCCAAGGGCGGATGGGCCGAAGTAAGAATACATATTTTATAGGCACCCAAATGTAAGACCTCCGTTACCCTAGTCTACTCTAATATTCTTCCCGCGCAGCGTTATATACTAATCCGATAATAATACTAAATAAAGTCATCATCTGCAAATTATAAAAGATCCCGGCCCAAAAGTTATAGAGAAAGATCGCCGGCAGCAGAGCCATATAGGAGCAAGCAAGCCAGGTCTTAAGATCAAACATATCGGTAGCCCGTCCGGCTGCCTGAGCATAGAAGCGTTTCAGGCCCATAACCCAGGGCTGGAGGAAAAACCAAAGATAGATAGCCAACCCGACAAAGCCATAACGGCGGGTAAAGAGAGCGTACTCATTATCCACCACAGTGGTCATCGCATGTTTTTGAGTTCCCCAGCCCAGGAGCGGGGATTGCCAAATAGACCCCACTGCAGCTCCCAGTCTTTCCACATGCCCAATGAAAGAGTTGCTGGTGTTAAAGTTAAACCCGTCATTAAGGCGCAGAAAAAATCCATCGGAGGCAGTCACAAACAGCAGCAAAGTCACAAGAAGTAAAGCCCCAATCCTCAGCATTATCGCCTTGCTCCTGCGGTAGTAAAAGAATGCCCAAATACTTAAGATGGAAAAGACAACAGCGATACCCGCTAAGGAAGTACGGGAAATGGTTAAATACTCTATTTTTATCACCAGAGCGATTAGAATCAGCAAGATAATGGGGAAGTAAGCCTTAGACTCCACAAAGTAATAGCGGGAGACTAAAAAGGCCAAAGTCATCACCGTAAAAATCCCGAAGAAATTCGGGTTATCAAAGGTGCCCAAGATCCGTGCCGGATTCCCCAGGATCATTGTTTCCCAGTGGTTGGGATTGAAAAAGGGGGAAAACCAAGTATTCAGGTTAAATAGATTAAAGCTTTGGGCAAACCCCAGTAAGATTAGAAAAACCAGTCCTCCTAAAAAAGCGTTTTTGAGGACATCAAACTCAGCCCGCCTTAAATCGATGGAGAGGACTAAAGTAATAATCAGAAAATATTTGGAAAAGGTCACCAATTCCATCACGTCTCGGATGCCATAAGCTCCGGCCCCCAGAATCACAACCCCGTAAAAGTTGGAAGCGGCGTAGGATAGAAGCAAGCAAAGGAAAATTAACCCCAGCCGCTTTAACCCGGGGCGTTGAAGGCGTAATTCTTCCTGTACCTCCGGCGAAAAACGAAAGCCCCTGAATACGAAAGCTAAAATATTTAAGCCGAAGATGCCGAATAAAAGCATCTCATCCACCCGAATATTGGGGAGACTCGGGTGGATTTCAAAGGATGGCAGAAGCATCGCAGAGAGCATGACCAGAACTAAAACGATCATGCGGCTCTCATTACGGCGAGTCAGTCCATTATTCCAGAACATAGATCCTCCTCAATACATATATAGAAGTTTTTTGTCTATCAATC
>NZ_CEVWNY010000052.1:0-19567 GCF_982384815.1 Desulfitobacterium sp.
TCAACAAATTTATTTGCTTAACACAATTACGTAGTGATATAATTTACTTACTTTAAGTATTTGAAACGGGGGATAATTTTGAAAACATTAAAAATCCCAGAGGCTACAATTATTCGTCTTTCCGTCTATTCACGGCATTTAACCGAGGTAGACCGCAAGGGAATTGTCACAATATCATCCGGTGATATTGCGGAGGGAGTAGGAGTAAGCCCTGCTCAAGTGCGTAAAGACCTAGCCTATTTTGGCGAGTTTGGTACTCGCGGGGTTGGTTACAATGTTAAGGATCTGCATCGCCACATTCTTAAGATTCTTGGCTTAAGCCAGGATTGGAGTGTATGTCTGGTCGGTATGGGTAACTTAGGACTTGCTCTGACGACTTATAAAGGCTTCCGCGAGCGTGGATTTATCATTACCAGTATCTTTGATAATGATCCCCATAAAGTCGGGACCATGGTCAATGGCGTAGAGGTTATGCCTGTTGATAAACTTGAAGAAGTAGTCAAAGGCAATAAAACCCAAATTGGGATTATCTCCGCTCCTTCCGGTGCTGCTCAAGATATCGCTGATAAACTCGTTCGTGCCGGGGTACAAGCGATTCTCAACTTTGCGCCGGTAGTATTAAATGTTCCACCGGAAGTAGAACTTAGAAATGTGGATTTGGCTGTTAATCTTGAAGTTTTAACCTTTAATGTGGGAACCCGGCGGGCCTAATTACTTTTCGTTAGCGGAGGTTCAACATCGTGGTTACTACTACATAAATTTAACATGTCGGGGAATAAAATAACTAGATTTGCGAAAAGTAAGGCAGGAATTGTCTTACTTTTTTCATACAAATTTACCTAAAGAGGAGTTATTATGCGCAAAGAAAAGGATTTGCTGGGGAATATGGATGTTCCGGATCACGTGTATTACGGAATACAAACCATGAGGGCCAGAGAGAATTATCCGATCACCGGCTATCGTCCTCACCATGAGCTTATTCGAGCCTTAGGGCTTGTCAAGGCCGCGGCGGCCCAGGCCAATATGGAGATTGGGATATTAAAGAGTGAGCTTGGAGAGGCCATTATTCTGGCAGCTATGGAAGTTGCCGAAGGAAAATTCAACGATGAGTTTATGGTTGATGTTATTCAAGGTGGAGCCGGGACTTCAATTAATATGAATGCCAACGAGGTCATTGCTAATCGGGCCATCGAGATTCTTGGTGGGGAAAAAGGTGATTATCTGAGGGTTCACCCTAACGTTCATGTGAATATGGCTCAAAGCACCAACGATGTTTTCCCTACGGCGATCAGGATTGCCTGTTTAAATGTTGCTGATGATCTGCTGATTGCCTTAAAGGAATTAAAGCTGGCTTTTGAGGAGAAAGCCGAAGAATTTGACGGAATTATTAAAATGGGTAGAACCCATCTGCAGGATGCGGTCCCCATCCGCTTAGGCCAAGAGTTCGCGGCTTATGCCCAAATGTTAGGCAGGGATCTACGGCGAATCACCGATGCTTCCCGGGCCTTGCTGATCGTCAATATGGGGGCAACGGCAGTAGGTACCGGCTTAAATGCCGACCCTGTTTATATTGAAAAGGTTACGGAAAATCTCAGAAAAGTGGCGGAACTACCTTTGCAACGAGCTGAAAATTTAGTAGATGCCACTCAAAATACCGATGCTTTTTTAGAGGTTTCCGGAGCCCTTAAAACGCTGGCGGTTAATCTATCGAAGATTGCCAATGACCTAAGATTAATGGCCTCCGGGCCTAGAACCGGGTTTGGGGAGATTAATCTTCCGGCCATGCAACCAGGGTCTTCGATTATGCCGGGAAAGGTCAACCCAGTGATGGCAGAGGTGGTTAATCAGGTCTCCTTCCAGGTTCAAGGAAACGACTTTACAATTGCCTTAGCCTGTGGAGCGGGACAGCTTGAGCTTAATGTTATGGAACCGGTAGTGGTATTTAATTTGCTCCAATCACTGGATATTTTAAGAAATGTCGTTAAAGTTTTCAAAGAGCGCTGCGTAATTGGTATAACCGCTAATGAAGAACGCTGCCGTTTCCTAGTCGAAAACAGTGTGGGCGTGGTGACGGCCATCAATCCTCATGTTGGCTATGAGGTCGCTTCCCGAATTGCTAAAGAGGCTATTATTACCGGTAGGCCGGTACGTGAGATAGTGCTGGAAAAGGGTGTGTTGACAGCTGAGGAACTGGAAGTAATCCTGAACCCTTTCGAGATGACCAAACCGGGTATTAGCGGTTCTGAATTACTATGACATAGATCCTTCGCTACTGCTCAGGATGACACACACATGTCATGCTGAACGCAGTGAAGCATCTTGAACCAATAGTGCCTTTTTCATCATCTGCCGATGCAGTATGAAAAGCTACTACACTCCGGCTGAATTAATATTAAGTTAATAAATTTAGGCTCGAGGTCCCTTGCGTATTATAAGTCCAGATGCTAAACTAAAAAGTGTCGAAAAATCAGCCAGGAGCAACATGCCCTGGCTGCATTTCTATGGGTGAAAGGGGGTAAAATATGCCGGCAAGTAGAAATAATTCAGGGACAGGCCGCACGCTTCTCCTTATTCTGTCAGGAGCAGCCATTGGAACTTTAATGGGTTATGGCCTGCAAAAGTTTAGTTTTTTAGCGCCCTTTTTGCGACCGGCAGTAATCGATTTCCCTTCTCACACCTATTTGGACTTCTATTTTATCTCTCTTTCGTTTGGTTTCCGCCTAAGCGTTACCTTTGCCACAATTCTTGGTGCCCTTGGCGGTTATTATCTAGCTAGGAAGTGGTAACATGCTCGTACTCGCTTCATCTTCTCCCCGTAGGGGAATGCTTCTTGAGGAAGGGGGATACTCCTTTGCGCGGGTTGAAGCGGATGTTTCCGAGGAACTCCCTGATGGGGTTCTTCCTGAATCTGCAGTTAAGGAATTGGCCTTGCGTAAGGCTAAGGCAGGCTTGAAAAAATGGCTTGATTCAGAGGGCAATATGGAGGATTTAATTCTCGGAGCGGATACGATTGTTGTGTTAGACCAAAAGATTCTTGGGAAACCGAAGGATGAACAGGAAGCGGAAGCAATGCTTTCAGCTTTAAGTGGACGGGAACATGAGGTCTATACCGGGGTAGCCTTGGTGAATGGAGTAGGCCGACTGGATTGTGAAGCCACTCGGACTCTTGTATATTTTCGCCCCTTGACCAAGGAGGAGATTCGCCGGTATATTGCCACAGGAGAGCCCATGGACAAGGCCGGGGCGTATGGAATTCAAGGCTTAGGTGCTGACTTTGTCGATCATTATGAAGGATCTTTAAGTAATGTAATTGGTTTACCCATGGAGTATGTCAAGGAGAGACTGAGCGTGTGGGGGATGGGACACAGAAATATCACCCTGCATGAGGTGGAGAATGGATTATCGTCGGTTGAAGGATCTCCCCGAGGAATTGTTACCACGTGAGAGATTGTTTCAATATGGTCCGGATGCCTTATCTAATCGGGAGATTTTGGCTATTTTGCTAAGAACAGGACTTAAAGGGGAAAACGTCTTGGATTTTGCCGAGAGGCTTTTGACCGAGGCCGGAGGCTTATCCGGGTTAGCCCGTTTGACTGTCCATGAGTTGATACAACTTAGAGGTATGGGAAATGCGAAAGCCGCAGAGCTTAAAGCGGCTTTAGAGCTGGGGCGGCGATCGGTTTCTTCTGATCCACTGGTTCGCCCGATCATCAATTCCCCTCAGGATATCGCCCACTTGGTCATGGAGGAAATGCGTTATCTCGACCGGGAGTATTTTCGGGTGGTCAGTCTTTCCACAAAGAATCATGTCTTAGGGATCAGCTCTATTTCAGTAGGATCATTGAATTCGTCCTTAGTACATCCTCGGGAATGTTTTAAAGAAGCCATTCGGCGTAATTCCAATGCCATTATTCTTTTGCATAATCATCCCAGTGGAGACCCTACCCCCAGCCGGGAAGATATCGATGTGACCCGGAGATTATCCGAAGGTGGCCAGATTCTGGGTATTGAAGTCCTTGACCATGTAATTATTGGTGACAACCGTTACATAAGCCTAAAGGAACGAGGCATATTATAAATATAGAAAGCTCACTTTTGGTGGATTCCCATCCACCCCTTAAACTAATTTCGCAATTCGTATTATTTCCTAGGGATATCGACACTGTTATTAACGGAAGGGGATTAACCTAATGTTTTTTGGTAAAGATTTAGGAATTGATTTAGGAACTGCTAATACACTGGTCCATATGAAGGGGAAAGGAATCGTTTGCAATGAGCCTTCAGTGGTGGCCATTGATATTGAAAAGAAGACCCCTTTGGCTGTAGGGGATAAAGCGAAGGAAATGATTGGTAGAACGCCTGGCAATATCGTGGCTATTCGGCCCTTAAAGGATGGGGTTATCTCGGATTTTAATGTCACGCAGAAAATGTTAAAATACTTTATTACCAGAGCCTTAGGTACTGAATCTCCATTTGCTCGTCCCCGAGTTGTAATCTGCGTACCCTCCGGAGTAACACCGGTTGAGGAAAGAGCGGTCAAAGAAGCAGCCTTAGCCGCCGGGGCAAAGGACCCGGTCGTCTTGGAAGAACCTATGGCAGCCGCTATCGGGGCCGGTCTTCCTGTTAGTGAACCCACCGGTAATATGATCGTAGATATCGGTGGCGGAACTACGGAGGTTGCGGTTATTTCCTTAGGCGGGATAGTCACCAGCCGCTCCATACGGGTAGCGGGGGATGAGATGGATGATTCCATTGTCGCCCATATCAAAAGGCGTTACAATCTGATGGTAGGCTATCGTACAGCAGAAGATATCAAAATGGAAATTGGCTACGCCTATCAGGCGGAAACAGGTAAACGTTATCAGGTGAGAGGCCGGGATTTGTTAACCGGACTGCCTAAGACTGTCGAAATTACCGCCGAAGAGATTCAAGAAGCTCTACAAGAGCCGGTCTCAGCCATTGTGGAAGGGGTAAAATCTTGTCTGGAAAAAACACCTCCGGAGTTAGCTGCGGATATTATGGACCGGGGGATAGTACTGGCCGGAGGGGGGTCCCTTCTCCGCAATCTGGACAAACTGCTTGCCGATGAGACGGGGATGCCGGTGCATTTAGCCGAGGACCCCCTTTCTTGTGTAGCACTCGGAACGGGTAAAGTATTAGAAGATGCGGAAATTTTCCGTAGAATTGCTGCATTGCAAAAAAACTAGAGTTTAAAGCGAGGAGGAAATCTTGGTGCGGAAAAGAGTGACTGCAACGGGAATTATGGTTCCCGTTTTCTTCCTCGTATTAGGCGTGTTAGTGAGTGTCCGCTTAACCGGATTGGGAAACCAATTTCCCAATCCAATCGGCGGGGTGTTGCAGCGTGTCCTAAGCCCTGTCGAGGATGTCATTCTAAAAGTAGGAAGTGGGATAAAAAAGAACACGCGGGTGATTTGGAATTTCAACCAAGTTCAAAATGAGAATGAAAACTTAAGAGCAAAGGTGGAGCAACTTACCGGAGATAATCTAAAGCTAAAACAGGAGGTTTTAGCGGGATTACGCTATAACGAATTGGATCAGCAAATGTTCAAGAGTCCTAATGTCGATAAATACCCGAAGATTGGGGGCAGTATTATTAACCGTAACCCCAATGCCTGGTATCAGACTTTTACAGTTAATCGGGGATCGGAGGATGGTGTGCGGATTAACGATCCGGTGGTTGTAGCCTTGGGTTTGGTTGGTAAAATTGTCTCCGTGGCCCCTACAACTGCAGAAGTCCTTTTGATCACGGACAGCGAGGGACAAGTAAGCGGCTTAGTCCGGGGAAGTACAGGTTCCCCAACCTTTGGTATTGTGGAAGGAACTTATAAGCGGACCTCACGTCTTGAAGCTGAGGGTAATCTGCAGATGCTCTTACGCAGGGATGATAATGTCAATGTGGGGGACCTGGTCTTAACCTCGGGTCTAGGAGGGGTTTACCCTAAGGACATTCCCATCGGTAAAGTGGAACAGATCCAATTGGACGGCTCGGGGTTGCTAAAAACAGCCTATATATCTCCTTTGGTGGATTTTGATTCCCTAGAGGAAGTTTATATTGTGCAAAAGTCAGGGGGGCAGTAACGATGCGACGGAATATCCTTATTATCGTGATGCTTCTTTTTAGCTTGATTCTTCCCGGGACTGTCTTTTATTTTTGGTCATGGGGTGGAGTCAAGCCTGATTTGGTGTTGCTTTTTACCATCTATATGGCCATACATCATCGTACCTTGCCGGGAACCCTCTGGGGACTGGGAACGGGCTTAATCGCTGATTTTTACTTTGGTCGGCATTTCGGCATGTATGCCTTAACATTAACCTGCGTGGCTCTCCTCACCGGGTGGCTCTCCCAACGCTGGTACAGGGATAACTATTTTTTGATTGCAGTGTTGGTATTTGTGGTTACTTTTCTGGGTGAAGGAATGATTGCTTTTTTGAATATCCTGGTCGGGGCACGATGGTCTTTGGGAGATGCTTTTCGCTTAGTTATCGGTGTGGCTGTCTATAACGCAGTTTTGGTGCCCATAACTTACCCTTGGATTCATCGCTCCTTTACCAACGGGTGGCTGAAGTATCGGCCTAAGTATGAGCGCTAAGGCTGAGTTACGTTACAGATGCTCGGAAGTTATTCTTGTAGAGAAAACTAAGGGCTAACCTGCTCAATGTAAGAGGCGGGATTCCCACCTAAATCGCCATCCCGAAAGCACTGCTTTCGCACTTGTTTGGCTCAGTAGGTGGCGATCAACATCGTGTTGCTCGTCCCGTTGTTTCGGGTGCAGTTTAGCCCAAGTTTTCTAGCTACTCGAATAAAACCTCGCTTACTGTAATCGTAACTCACTTAGTAGTAATTGATTTATAGGAGGCGAAACTAATGGAAGAAGATAAAGAACGCAAACCCTATATCCACCGACTCTGGGCCCTCAGTGCTATCGTATTCCTGGTGTTCGCGATCCTCGGCTTCAATCTTTGGCGCCTACAGATCGCTGAGGCTTCCTATTACGAAAGTAAGGCCCAGGGTAATATTATGCAGCTTGTTTCGATTCCCCCTAATCGCGGTGATATCGTCGATCGCAACGGCGAGCTTTTGGTTACCAGTGTTCCACAATTTGCCCTAACCATTGATTGGATGGACTTGCAAAATGCCCAAGGCAAGAATTGGAAAGAAGTAATAGCTCGTTTAGCCGGCTATATTAAGCCCTACTGGCCGATTAAGGAGCAAAGCGTTGAGAAGATCACCGAAGATATTCTGGCTATGACTCAAAATCAGCAATGGGAGCGTTACCGGCCGGTAACGGTCATGAACGATGTACCGGACCCACTGAAGGCCATTATTGCCGAGCATAAGGATGAACTTCCGGGAATCAGCGTGGAGGCCTTGCCTGTGCGGGACTATCGAAAAGGTACTTTAGCGGGGCATATCTTAGGGTATGTTCGCGAGGTAAGCAGTGAAGAGGAAATTGCTCAATTTAATAAAAATCCTCTAGCCGAAGCAGACGGCTTTAGGTACGCCCAAGGGGATCAGGTGGGTAAAATGGGTGTAGAGAAAGGGTATGATTATTGGCTGCGCGGAAAAGAAGGAGTCCAGCAGGTTATTGTCGATAATAACGGTCGGCCCATTGCCAAAGAAGTAATTAATCCTGCCGAACCCGGTAAAACCCTGCAACTGACCATTGATGCTAAAATACAAGAGGTTATGGATAAGACTCTGGATGACGTGTTTCGGGAGTCTGTTCATCCGGAACATCCGGATTCCAATGCCGCAGCTGCGGTAGTTATAGAAGTCAAGACCGGCAAAATCTTGGGCATGACTTCGAGACCACTCATGGACCCTAACGATTTGACGGGGATTATCTCCGATGAGATTGCCGAAAAGTATTTTACAGCAGACGAGGCAGCCTCCTTTGACCGGGCTTTGGCTGGAGCCTATGCACCGGGATCTACCTTCAAAATGATTACGGCCATGGCGGGTTTACAGTCAGGTGTAGTTACTCCCAACGAGCAATTTAACAGCTCCAATGTGGCGGCCACTTTAGGGACTGTGCATGGTGTTCAAGAATGGTCTTATGGCGGATTCGGCTTAGTTAATCTCAATCGAGCCATGGCGAAATCCTCCAATACCTATTTTCAGGCTGTCGGGCAACGGGTTTTCGCTAAAAATGGGGAACTCATTAAACAGATTTCCAATGAATTTGGACTGGGCGTTTATTCCGGGGTGGATATTCCCGGGGAATCAAAAGGAACCGCCCCCTCTCCGGAATGGAGAAAGACTACCTTTGGACCTTATTATGAAAAGGTTCGAGATAATAAGATCGCCGAAATCGAAGAGAAATACAAGGCGGAAATCGCCAAGGCCAAAGACCAAAAGGAAAGAGATAAGCTTTTAAAAAAGAAGGAAAATGATATTAATCAAGCTAAGGCTGAATATAATAAGAATGTATGGGAACATGTGGACTGGCATTATTATGATACCTTTAATACCGCAATCGGCCAAGGTGATAATGCCTACACCCCTTTGCAGCTGGCTAATTATGTGGCTACGATTGTCAACGGTGGGAAAAGAATGCAGCCTTATCTGGTAGATAAAATTCTCGATCCAGTCACAGACGAAGTGGTTTTTGAAAACAAACCTATTGTTAGAAATACGGTTTCAGTCTCCCCTGAAGTTTTGGCAACAGTTAAAGAAGCTATGAGCAAGGTCACAAGTGGAGAAGGGACCGCAAGCGGGCTTTTTGCCCAAGTGCCGGAGTTTAGTGGCGGTGGCAAAACCGGTACGGCCCAGCTTGGTTCTAAGAATACGGCGGCCGGGGAACTCTTTAATGGGGTCTTTGTGGCCTTTGCTCCCTATGATGATCCGGAAATTGCTTTTGCCGGGGTTGTAGAGTTCGGTGGTCATGGAGGAACAACTGCCGGGAATGTAGCGAGGGCTGCCTTTATGCAATATTTTGGTTGGGAGTATGCCAAGTAAAGTGGGTTTAATAGGAATATAACGGAATATCACGAAATAATGGAAAAAAACGAGGAAATTCGCCTTCGTTTTTTTCTTTTGTTTAAAGGGAAAACGATAAGCATTGTAGAATTATTATGAGCGTCATTAAATGGCGTGGTTTTTCCATTGCCAAAACCTGGATGGACTCCGTTGAAGCAGGTGCCAGGACATGTAAACATGGAACAATTGGAGGATAAACGGTTGACACGGACAGAACATATTGCCTTAAAAGGCACTCGAGAGGGTCTCATTTTATACCTGGATCCCGAGGCCGATTTCCCGGTTTTAATCAATGAACTTAAAAGACTACTAGAGGACTCCGACCAATTCCTTCAAGGTGCTACTGTTCGGTGCTATGGCGGTGAGAAAGAGTATACTGAAGAGCAAAAGGAAGAATTGATGTCTTGTCTGGCCGAGTATAGTCTTACTCTTAAAGGTTGGTTGACGGCTGCGGAGGTTTATGCCGGAATTAGGAAATCACCGACTGTACAGGAGGTGGAACCGCCACGAGTTTTGGATGAAGGCATGGAGGAAGGTGCAAGTCTTTTTATCCAGCGTACCCTTCGCTCTGGAGCCAGCGTCCAATATGAAGGTCATGTGATCGTTATCGGTGATGTTAATCCTGGGGCAGAAATCGTTGCCAGCGGGAATATTGTGGTTATTGGCTCTCTAAAAGGGGTTGCCCATGCCGGAGCTACCGGGAATCGAAAATCGACTGTTACCGCTTATCACCTAGCACCGACACAATTAAGAATTGCCGATCTCGTGACTCGTTCCCCGGAAGATGAGCAGGATTGGAGGGGGCCTGAATGTGCGCGGATCAAAGATGACCGTCTTGTTGTTGAAGGTATTCAGCTCAATGGGCTCAGAGGAAAAGGCCAAATTCGATAATCACTGGGATTCATTGTTTGAATATAGACGAAGGAATTATTGGAAAGGTAGGTTTAAATATGGGTGAAGTCATTGTAGTAACATCAGGAAAAGGTGGGGTGGGTAAAACCACCACTTCAGCCAATATCGGGACGGGACTTGCAGCATCAGGTTTGAAAGTGGTTTTGGTGGATACAGATATCGGCTTGCGGAATCTTGATGTGGTAATGGGATTGGAAAATCGCATAGTTTACGATATTGTTGATGTTACCAGCGGTACCTGCCGTCTTAAACAAGCCTTAATTAAGGATAAACGTTTTGAGAATTTATATCTGCTTCCGGCTGCTCAGACTAAGGATAAAAGTGCTGTCACACTTGAACAGATGAAGGCTCTATGTGAGGAATTAAAGCAAGAATTCGATTACGCCATCATCGATTGTCCTGCCGGAATCGAGCAAGGATTCCGCAATGCTATTGTGGGGGCTGACCGGGGGATCGTTGTCACCACCCCGGAAGTCAGTGCAGTTCGTGATGCTGACCGAATTATTGGACTTTTGGAAGCTTCAGATTTGCCAAATCCCCGTTTGATTATCAATCGGATTCGGCCTCAAATGGTCAAGCGCGGAGATATGATGGATATCTCGGATATATTAGATATCTTAGCAATCGACCTCTTAGGTGTTATTCCAGATGATGAAAGTATTGTGATTTCCACGAACCGTGGTGAGCCTGCGGTTATGGATCATTCCTCCCGTGCCGGGGAAGCATACCGAAGAATTACGCGCAGAATCCAGGGAGAAGAGGTTCCTTTAATGAATCTTGATGTGCCGGATGGGTTCATGGATAAGCTGAAGAGATTTTTCGGTATGAATTAAGTGCTTGGCACTAGAGAGGAGGAATAGGCCATGTTGGAGTTTATTAGTCGAATGCTTGGAAAGGAGCCTGCTTCAAAAAACGTCGCCAAAGAACGCTTAAGGCTTGTCCTCGTACATGATCGGGCTACTATTTCACCCCATATGTTGAACCAATTGAAGGAGGACTTGATTAAAGTCATCTCCAATTATATGGAAATCGATGAAAATGCGTTAGAAGTCAACCTAAACCAAGACGATCGCGAAGTTGCCTTAATCGCCAATATTCCTGTAATAAAGATGAAAAGAGATTACTCGGTTAAAGGATAGTAGCAATCAGCACCGCAAGTCAATCGTATTTTGGCTTGCGGTTTTTCTTATGGGAACAAAACAGTGTCTAATCTTTTAAGGTCAAGACTTTGGCTGGGGTCGCCCCTTATGGTATAATGGAAGTTGTAATTTCGTGGAGAAAAAGGGGTATTTTTATCTATGCTTGACCGTCGGATGCTGAAAAATATCGACTTGTTATTCGTATTTTTTGTATTGTTATTGTTAGCTTCAAGTCTTGTCATCCAGAGTACAGCCTCCGTTAATGTTGTTGAATCACAACCTTACCGCTATCTCAAAATCCAGACTATGTGGATTGGTACCGGGTTAATTTTGTGCACGATCATCGCCTTGTTTGATTACCAAAAGCTTCGCCGTTTTTCCTGGTGGATTTACGCTTTTAATATTGCGCTTTTACTGGCGGTCTTTGCCTTTGGGGAATCCGCGGGGGGAGCCCAGCGTTGGATTCCGATTACCTCGACGCAAAATATTCAGCCTTCAGAATTCGCTAAGCTTTTTATCATTGTGACTTTTGCCGATTTTCTGGCTAAGCGGCAAGGGAAATTAAATCGATTCCGGGATTTTATCCCGCCCTTCTTATATATGTTAGTGCCTATGTTATTAATCCTTAAGCAGCCGGATTTGGGTACTACCTTAGTGTTTGTGGCGATCCTTATCGGGATGATGTTCGTAGCGGGTGCTAATCCTTGGAAGTTTGGCGGACTTTTGGTGGGAGGAGTTGCAATCGCAGCTCTAGCCCTTTGGCTTCATTTTTCCACTGATTTGCCCGGTTGGCTCCAGTTTGCACAAGGACTTCCGCTGCCCCTTCATGATTATCAGTTGAAGCGTCTGACTGTTTTCCTTAACCCGGCTGCGGATATCAGTGGGGATGGGTACCAAATCATCCAGTCCATCTGGGCGATTGGCTCAGGCGGTTTTTGGGGTAAGGGCTATCGGCAAGGAACTCAAGCCCAGTTGGATTTTTTACCTGAGCATCATACGGATTTTATTTTTTCCGTAGTTGGTGAGGAATTCGGTTTTATTGGAACTATTACCCTGTTGTTCTTTTTCTTTGTCTTTATCCTCCGGGCTATCAATATTAGCATGAAAGCAAAGGATGTTTACGGGACCTTAATTGCAGCCGGTATTGCCACCATGTTTGCCTTCCATATTCTCGTCAATGTGGGCATGACCTCAGGAATAATGCCTGTTACCGGAATTCCCCTGCCCCTAATTAGCTATGGGGGAAGTGCCATGTGGACGAATCTGATGGCTATCGGCTTTTTGCTCAGTATCAATATCCGACGGCAAAGGTTGATGTTTTAGAGACCTATCAATCGTATATTGGGTTTAAATAAAGTAAGAAAATGGCACGTAAGGTATGGCGTGCCATTTTTTAATAACATTGGTTTTTTATAGAGAGGATTCTAGATAAATACAACAATTTATAAAATATATCCTAAAAAGGTATGATATAATAGATTTAATTGAGCAAAAGCCCACATTCACATTCTAATACTTAGTGCCTGCTATCATTTCCAATTATAGTCGAAAAATCCTTACATGATTATGTATTAAGTTGTTTAATTTTAAGTTGTTAAAATTTGCAGGGGAGGAGAGCATGTGGAAGCGATAGAAGTACGGGATTTTGAAGTTCTAAGAGGTTTAAACTTAAGCCATAAAGCGGAGGAAAGTATCATTAAAGAATTTGTTGTAGAAATGGATGCTACCCGATGGCAGGAGATTGAATTATGTAAAGAGCGATTTTTAAAGGACGGACTAGACCCACATAATTCGCTTTATATGTATCCCGAAGTGGCCGATTCCTGGATTCGTTCCAAAAATTATGGTGTTGATCCCTATCAACAGACATTAGGAAAAAATCTTAGTCCCCGTGATTTGAAGGCACTGATAAGAGACAAAGCTTCAATGATCGATATTGCCTACGAATTTATCGGAAAAAATCTTGATCTCCTAACAGCTTCTAATTATCATATGTCTTTAACAGATGAAAATGGAATCCTTTTGTTTTCTGCTGGCGAGAAGAGCAAAATAGAGACCTTTGAAGCAATCAATGCGGTCCCAGGTGCTATTTGGACAGAAGAATTGATTGGAACTAACTGTCATAGCATGTGCATTAATTTACAAAAACCTGTACAGTTAATTGGTCCTTATTATTATTGCAAAGTTGTAGAAGATAACATTGGATCCGGCACCCCGATTATGGATGAAGATGGAAAGGTAATAGGAGTGCTTCTAGTAATTAGTGTAGCTTCACCAGAAAAGCAAGTAGCTCAGACTAATTTGCTGAGCTGGGTGATTTCGGCCGGATTGGCAATTGAAAGTGAGCTAAGGTTAAAAAAACAAAGCTATTTTTTAGGGTTAGCCAATAAAACCTTAAAAAGCACTATGGAAGTAATTGGAGAAGGTTGTGTAGTTTTAGATTGGCGAATGAATATAGCATATATCAATCGTGAGGCAGCAGATATTTTTAATATAAAAGACAAAGAGGCTATAGGTAAACCTTTTAAAAAACTATGTAAGAGCAACTTGCCGATAAATGATGTACTGGAAACCGGTAAGACTATTAATAAATTTGAAACTGTTTTCGACGGCCTGAAACATCAAAGCTATGAAGTGGATATCGAACCTTTGGTTAATAATGATAACTCCGGAAATACGAATGGATTATTTTTAAGAATTAGGGAATTACAACAGGGTCAAAAGAATGAAAAAGCAACTGATCAAGAAAATGATAGCTTTTCCTCAATCATAGGGAGTAGTAAACCTTTACAAATTATTATCCATAAAGCGCGTAATGTCGCTAATCATGATGGCGGTATATTACTAATTGGCGAAAGCGGAACCGGTAAGGAACTATTCGCTCGGGCTATTCACGATGAAAGCAGAAAAAATGGTCCTTACATAGCTATCAATTGTGCCTCCATACCAAGAAGTTTATTTGAAAGTGAGTTATTTGGTTATGAAGGGGGAGCATTTACCGGCGCAGAACGAAGGGGTAGGATTGGAAAAATCGAACTGGCAAGGGGTGGAACCTTATTTTTAGATGAAATTGGCGAAATGCCCTTGGAATTACAACCGGTGCTGCTTCGGGTATTAGAAGATAAACAAATTATGAGGGTAGGCGGTACAAAGTATATTCCTGTAGATTTTAAGGTTGTTGCAGCTACTAATAAAGACTTATGGAAAATGGTTCTAAATAAAGAATTCCGTGAGGACCTTTATTTTCGTTTGGCAGTATTTAAACTTACAATACCACCTCTGCGTTTACGAGGAGATGATATTTTTAAGCTTGCAGAAACTTTCATTAAAGAAAGATGTAATGATGGAAAATTCCTGAAGTGCCCTGTACTAAGTCCTGAGGTCTGTGATATTTTTCAGAATTATGATTGGCCTGGCAATGTCAGACAATTAAAAAATGTTATCACCTATGCTTTGGCCATGGTAACGGGTAACACAATCAGAAAGAATCATTTGCCGGATGAACTTTTTGATGCCCTTCGGTCTAAGCCAACAGGAGAAAGTGACGATATAAAATCTGTTAATGATCTAACTAGTATGGAAAGAATTGAAATCGAAGCAATTAAAGATGCTATGAAAAAGACCGGGAGCAATGTAAAGGACGCTTCGGAATTATTAGGTTTAGGCCGTTCCACTGTATACAGAAAGTTAAAACAGTACAACATTGAGTTCTAGTATAACTATTTGTAACTGAAATCTTTTTTATAAATACTAAAAATAAGGCTAAGTGCGATTTCTCTTTTTTGGACTAACCAAATTGGGAAATTCTCTTAGTCTTTTTTAGTACAATGCTTGTGAAATCAGGGTTTTTCATTGGCATGGTTTATGCATATATAAATACATGTATTCCAAAAAAATAAGGGAGGTAAATACTTTGGGTAAAGAAAAAGTTCTCGAAAAACTAAAAAAGCAACACGAGGGCGAGCAGGTTTTCTACCATACCTGTTACCAAAATGGTTGTTGGGATGCTGCCTGTATTGTGCGCAGCCGCGTTAAGGACGGCAAGATCGTAGCTTTTGAGCCTGATAACTCCATTAATAAAGGTGCCGGGCGTGAGGATGTCGGTGAAGAGGCCATCAATCAAGGGATGGTTCAAGCTCGCCCTTGTACTATGGGTCATGCCTGGAAAGAAGAAATGTATGCCCCTACGCGGATTACTTATCCCATGAAAAGAGTGGGTGAAAAAGGTTTTGGCAAGGGTTCTTTTGAAAGAATCTCCTGGGAAGAGGCTTTAGATACAATTGCCGAAAAGATCCAAGAGACTATTGATCTTTATGGACCTTACAGCATTCTTCATACTCATTATTCTTTCTTTAGATCCTCAAGTTTCCCTCTTGGACCATATATTAAAGCTGGAGTAGCTTGTTGGGGTGATCACTCCACTTCAGGTCATACAGCAGGGGAAAAATTCCATTTAGGTTATGACTTATCCAAAGCTATGTTCCCTGTTGAGGGAGATGAAGTTCCTTGCGTAGGTTATGAAGCACCAGATTTATTTAATTCTAATCTAATCGTTTTATGGGCTCATAATCCTCTGGTAGGATGGTTCGGGCAAGTATCTTATTATATGAAGTTGGCTAAGGAAAGAGGAATTCCGATCATTGTCATTGACCCGGTATATACCATGAGTGCAGAAGTATTAGCTGACCAATGGATTCCTATTCGTCCGGGAACGGACTTAGCTATGATGCTGGCTGTCGCTCATGTACTCTTCGAAGAAGATCTCTATGACCATGAATATGTAGCTGAAAATGTGGAACCGGAAGGATTTGCTAGATTCCGCAACTATATTATGGGTGGAGAAGATGGAGAGGTCAAATCTCCAGAATGGGCTGAAAAAATCTGTACCGTACCGGCCGAAACCATCCGTGATTTTGCCCGTCTTTACGCCAAGAGCAAACCGGTTCACCTTCAATACCACTATGGTGCAGCTAAGAAACATTGCGGCGAGTATTCTGCTTCCATGGCTATGCTGCTTCAAGCTATGACCGGTAATATAGCTATCCCCGGCGGCTGTGAAACCGGTTGTACACTGGTTACTCCTTCAAGACTACCTATTCCTCAAGTGGATTTTCTAAAGGCTCCTCCCGAATATCAAGCTCCTGTCCAATTAAACAACCAAAAATGGGCTGAAGCCGTTCTTCTTAGAGATGATTATGAAAAGGGCAATATTACAGAGACGGAATATCGTCGGGCCATCGGTTGTCCTCCGGAAAGTCCGTTGCCGAACATCCAAATGTTTATCTTTGAAAATAACTGGCTTAATAATATCCACCATGTTAATAAACGTTTAGAAGCAGCGGCTAAGGTGCATTTCTCTTGGGGATTCCAATGGCATATGAACCAGCCAACAGCACAATGGATGGATATTGTGCTACCGGCCCCAATTTTTATGTTTGAAACCACAGACAATTATCTGTTAGGGCAACAACGTTTTATGTCTGCACCGGCAGGAATGCGTAACTACTTCCTCTATAGCCAAAAAGCAGTTCAGGCTCCTGGTGAAGTTCGTGCTAGAGAATGGGTTTGGACTCAACTGGCTAATAGATTAGGTGTAGGTGAAAAATACAATCCCTTGCTTAAGGATGTTCCGGCGGAGAAATGGGATGAAGCAGTAGATGATCTTTATCGACAGGCTTATGAAGATTGGGCTAAGGATGAATACGGCATGTTAGCCGAATTGGGTATTGAACCGAAACCTTGGGAAGAGTTCCTCAAAGAGCCGGTTGTTAGGGTTCCGATTGAAGAACCATACTATCCTTTTAAACAAGCTATCGAAACAGGTGACAATCCCTTTAAAAACACTCCTTCCGGTAAAGTTGAATTCGTTTCCAAATATTTAGAGTCTGTTGATTTACGTAATACGGATTACGGCGGTAGAATGGACCCTATGCCCCGTTGGGACCCCAGCTATATGAGTGAACCCCCCAATGATAGTTTCTATCATCCGAAGACGAAAAAATATCCATTAGCTTTGAACACTCCTGTATCAATCTTTAGACAACACTCTGCCAATGACCAAAACCCCTTGCTTAATGATTGCTACAAACATTCAGTTTGGATGAATCCAGCTGATGCGAAAGCAAGAAACATGGAAACTGATGATCTTGCTTATGTTTATAACGAATACGGAGAGATAGTGCTTCCAGTCTATATTACTTCCAAAATAATGCCAGGAACTGTAGCGATTTATCATGGCGGCTGGTATCAACCCAATGATGTCAAAACCGAAACCATGCCCTATGGTATTGACAGAAGAGGTGCTTGTAATCTCTTAATCGGGGATACCCATTTACCCCATGCTTTAGGTGCACTTCTTGTTGCCGGTTTAGTCGAAATTAAGAAATTCGGAGGTGCCAACTAATGTCACAATATGCTTTTTACTTTGATCAAAGCAGATGTTATGCCTGCCATGCCTGTAGTGTCGCTTGTAAGGACTGGAATGGAATTGAAGCCGGCCCGGAAAAATGGATGACGGTTTTTGAATGGGAAGATGGAAGTTTTCCTAATCTCAGAGCACATACCCTTGCCTTTAACTGCGGACACTGTAAAAATGCTGTGTGTATGCAGGTTTGTCCCAACAAAGCTCTTTTCAGAGAGGAAAAATACGGGGCAGTGCTGGTTGATAGCGAGAAATGTGATGGATGCCGTAAATGTTTAGAGGCCTGTCCTTATGGTGCACCCAAATTCGCCAGCGATGCCCCCGGCACAAAGATGAGCAAATGTACCATGTGTGTTGATAGGCTGGAAAAGGGTGACAGCCCCCTTTGTGTTGAGTCCTGTCCTTTAAGAGCCTTTGATTTTGGAACGGTTGAAGAAATGGAAAGCAAATATGGTACTTGCCGTCAACTGGAGGGTATGCCGGATCCCAGCGAAACAAAGCCTAATTTTATCGTCAAGGAAAATGTTCCGAAAAAGCCCTTGCTTTCTTATGATAGCAAAAAGGCCGTGGAGTTAATGCAACAAAGAGGCGACCTGGGAACAGTGTTTGAGAGTCCTGAAGATTTAGTGGATCAAAAGGGATTAGTACGTAAAAAAGAACTTAAAATGAAATTCAACAGCACCCAAGAGTCTTATGATTCTTCACGTGGTTATTACGGTTAAACAAGTTTATAGTTGAAACAATGGTTGAGGAGTGATTTAAAAATGTGTTTTAGACCACCTTATGCAGGTAAACCGATGAAATGTCCTTCTTGCGGCAAAATGAATCCGCCTAAAAATACACATTGCATCCAATGCAAAACAGAGTTAAAGGCGGAGGAACAAAAGCTTGCACCGAAGGAAGGAAATCAAAAATAAAATAAGCTGCTAAAGAGGTACAGCCGGCTTATGGCTGGCTGTACCTCTTTAAATTTAAATGGATTTTAGTTTGTAACCCTATTAATGTAGACAAGTGAAATGTTTTTCAAGTATAGGGGGAATTAAGTAATGACTTCTGAAAAAACAAGTAAGTACCAAAATTATTTATTTGTTGCAATTATGTTTGTACTCACTGCAACAGTCGTTGCGGCTAATCAATTCAAGGTACCCACGGTTATGAATGACGTGGCAGCCGCTTTTAATATGACAGAGTCCCAAGCCCCATGGCTGATGTCGATCTTCACTATGGTGGGGATATTCTTGGCCATTCCTACCGGGGGTATGGCTCAAAAATTCGGTCCGAAAATTATGGTTGTCGCTGGAGCTGTTTTTATTGGAGTTGGCTCAATAATTGGTTCCTTAGCCTCTAGTGCCGGCATGCTCATTTTTAGCAGAGGAATCGAGGGCGTTGGTTTCATCTTTGCAGCAGTTTGTGGTCCGTTGTCCATTGCTCGCTATGTTGAACCATCAAAAGTTGGTTTTGCAACAGGGATCTGGACAACCTGGGTATCACTCGGCCAAATCTCAGCCTTTAGTATTACTCCGATAATGTTTGGTTCTATGAGCTTAAGTAGCATTTGGATGTTTTATGGTGCGATTGCTCTAGTTATGGCGGTTTTGCTCCAATTTGCGGTTAAAGGGAACAGGGGCACGATTGTAGCGAATGATGGGCCTAAAGTACAATTTTCGGCCCTCTTTGGTAAGAGAAATCTATGGCTTCTTTGCGTAGGATTTGTTGCCTTTAACATAGTCTTTATGAGTGGACTAACCTTTGCACCTGCTTACCTAGAAAGTTCGGGCATGATGACGAAAGCGCAAGCGGGCTTTGCTTTGACCATTCCCATGATTATTAGTATTGTTTCCTGCCCAATTTTCGGTAAACTTTCCGATATGATGGGCGGTGGGCATAAAAAATTACTGCTTATCGCGCTTATTGTACTTGGACCATCTATTGCCTTATTATTTAGCACCAGTACAGCTTTGGTTTACCTAGGTGGAATCCTTTTTGGTGCTATTGGTATGGGAGTACCGCCCATGGTCGTGGGTTCAATAGGTGAAGTTGCAGAAAATCCCGAACTAATCGGTCCGGCCATGGGTTTGTTAATGACCTTACAGA
>NZ_CEVWNY010000053.1:0-19245 GCF_982384815.1 Desulfitobacterium sp.
AGAAAACGGATATGTGACAGGCGTTTCATTTGCAGTCGAAATAAAGAATAAAGAAGGCTGGCTTAGTTCGTATGATACTCAAATGCTTCTGTCTTCCCTTGCTTTTGCTAGCGCACAAAATGAAATAGGGTTATTTTCAAGAATTCCAAGTCTAATAGCAGAACAAATTGCAAATAACACCTTTAAGGATTTCAATTTTGATGAGGCCGGTATCACCTTTATCAGTAAAACTGAATATTCCGGTTATAAAGATGCCCAATCCAATTTTCTGGTGCCAGCAGATAATGTAGCTGAAACCTATTTCAGTTTGAATTTTTTCATGAACAAGCAAATTAGCAAATAGAATTCAGTATTATTCAATACGGAGGCCCAAGGGACCGTCCTTGGCGGCCTCTGAAATTGGGGGCGTACGGCATCGGATAACAGAGGAGTCCCGCAACTAGAGGATGATGCATGTGGTTAGGACGCTGCGGGACTCCTCGAAACGTTAAGTGAAATGGTCATATCGGAGTTGCTCAGGACGATTAACTATAAAATAAGGACGAGATAACGTTGAAGCAATTTGAGTCCTTGCCTGATTTAGTTGATTCGAAGGGGCTATCGTATAGGAAATGTTAAAATTAGAGGAAGATTAAGTGTATTCATAGAAGTATTTAGTTCAGAATATTCAACCTCACATTACTGAAGTGAAATTATGACTGAGAAATGGTCAGATGAATCAAAGGTGGGTTTATTCAGATCTTGAAAACAGAAGGAAGAGAGTTAGGCCGTGCGCTGGGGTTAGGCACGGATATGTGCTCTGAATAGTTGATTGAGAGACTCAGTCGATAGTAAGGAGTAATGTTTAAATAAGGAAGAGAGTTAACCGTGCACCAGGGCTAAGCATGGATCTAGGTCGAAGTTGAAATGGATACAAATAGTCTTAGTTAACTGGGAGCTACAAATCTGTTAATATATCATGAATTGTTCGGGTCGCACCACTTCACTTAACAGCGTATTGCCGACACTTAGAAAAGATGGATGTGGTTGGGGCGCGTCGGCAATACGCGAAACGTTATATGACATTTCCTGCAGAACCGCCCGCCGTCCACGGCGGGATTTAGACGAGAGTAACTCTAAGGCTGGTCTTAATGTGACTTATGAAGGAGGGAAAAGTTTTGTCTTTCACGCCGAAGTTGTTTCGATTAGTCCTTGTCTTATGCCTAACCATGCTACTTTTTTTCATCTCGTTTGCGCATTCTAGTCAATCTAAAACTGTCATAACTCCAAAGGTTTCCGTCAGTCCTTTAATGGAACAGGAATATTCTTATGTTGGAACCAGTGAAATTAAGAATCCAACAATTGACGATTTTAGGAAACTCGTGATTACTTTAAATGTGGAAGGTTTGGAACAGCGAAAAATTACCTTTCCCTCTATACGGGACTTGCAAGATCTTTTAACAGAGGATGTTTTATGGTTTTCCAGTGGCTTATCCCAGGACAATCCTAACGAGAATTTTGCTCAATACGTGATTGAATCTGTCGTCTATACCCGAAATCTAACAGATGAGGAATTTAGAAATAAATTAGGGGCTTTGGAAATTACATTATATTATCAAAATAAAGAACACGAACCTGTCGAACTCAATTTCAACATGGGGGATCTCCTAGTTTTTGATCCCCAGCCAGTTGAGGCCAGTATGCTTTTTGACTAAATTGCACCCCATAAAAGTAATTTTTTTATGATATGGGTTTAAAACCTCAATAACTAGGTTGTATTATTCTTATAATGTGCAAAAATAGGAACTACCTGGGGGAGCGACGTCCATGGCGCTCTGGCTCCGCGGGGCAGGAAACGTTATATGACATAGTCCATATCTGGGCTCTCTTTGAAGAATATCATTATATAGAAGAATATTACTGGCTTTTGGGGGGGAGATCATGAGGATTTCGAAGAGAGGAGTAATTTCGGTAACATTAATTATTTTGGCATTTATGATAGGCACTTCTACTCAATCAGGCTTTTCTTTCGGGGATGAGATGTTTTGGAGTCTTGGAATATCTCCATGGTCGAATGGACAGTTTGGCTTTCATTACCCTATCATTCTCACAGTAATTCTACTTATATCTGGGGGTATTATTGCAAAAACAGAGGTGCCTCCTCGAAGAATAGGTGTCTTAATCCTTTTCCTAGTAGTGCTATCTCCAATAATTGTATCAATAGTTAAACCTGTTTATTTCAAAATGCATAGCGGTCTTGGTGTAATTGAATATGAATATAAGAAAAGCCATTTCGATATAAGAAGTTCTGCAGATAATAAAAGTTTAAATGTAACTGGAATTATTGTTCTAACTAATTATGGGAAAGACTCTTTAGAAGTTGGCATAAAGATTCCTTCCGATGGTTATGTCCAACAGGAATGGTTTTCAAACGATTTGATTTTGGCGGGAGGAGATATCTCAGATAAATCTGGAGTTGTCACATTGCCTCCTGGTGAAAGACGAACGATTTCAACCTTTTCTACAATTCCATCTAAGAAAGGGACTTTAGAGCATGGTTCGATGACTGGCCCTAATCTAATTTTATTTACCGATGATGAGAGTAGGAAGGTTGGTAATAACTTTTGATTAGCCTTCGATGCCGGACTACGGCATATAACAGAGGAGTCCCGCAACTTAGAGGATGATGAATGTGGTTGGGACGCTGCGGGAATTCCTAAACGTTATACGACATATCGTGCAAAGGTCGCGCCGTCCTGGCGCGGACGAATAATCATCGTATTTCTATCGTAAGGTTAATACGGAGGGGTTTCTACTTTTCTAAACTAATAATGGAATATGACAGGAGAACAAAAAGATATCGGCTAATCAAACGTGAAAGGTCTCCGTCTTTGTCTCCGATGAAGGAGCTATATTCACTTTCGACATCAAGTTAACGATAATGAACAGAATTGGAAATTCATTAAGGTTTAGTTTTCAAAATATTATATAGGGGGAGAAAATGAAAAAATTTTTTTATGTCTTAATATTATTGGTTATTGCAGGCTTGTTGTCAGGCTGCAATAATAAAAGTTTGCCCAGCGTGAGTGTTTCCCCAGCCGCGGCAGGGAATAAAGGATTAGAACAGGCATTGGATTTACCCGACGATGAGATTGTAAATGAGTACTGTAGCACTCTAGACCTTTGTCTTGGCGATGATCTATTATTTACTGACGCAAAAACTATACCTTCCCAAACTCTGTTTACTTTTTTCTGTTATATAACTAACAGTTATGGATCAGATTATCAAAGTAAATGGTACATCAAAGCTGATAATAATTACCATGTACCAGTGGCTGATATTAAAGAGATTTTAAACCGTTACTTCGATGGCTGTGATTTTGATCCTGTTCAAATTGATGGATATCAGGAGCAAACGAATGAGATTGTCATTGGTGGCTTATCGGGATTCGGCGGAGGTCGATTTGCTACATTAGTTAAGAAAGAACAGCTAAATAATGATATATTGAAGCTAACGGTTGATTATTACGATGATCAGTATAAAACTGTTTTCTACACCAAAATTTATACCATTCGCTTTACTGCCGATGGCTATCAGTATTTGTCTATTATAAAAATATTTGAGAAGAGTTACTAAAGGAAACTTTTTTGTGTCGGTAATAGTGCATCCAATTTGAGGCGGCAACATACTTTAGACAGCGCTGTCCGTGGCGCTGTCTGAGTCACGGGGCACGATACGTCGTATAACAAGGCGTTCTCATCACTAGAGGATGATGAATGTGGTTGGGACGCGACGGGAACGCCCAGAACGTTAGGCGAAATGTCCATAAAAGAAATAGACCCCGTACAGAGGTCTAGCGATTATTTTGAATCCGTTCTACTTCAGTTAATAAAAAATTAAAATCCAATTCTGGCATTCTTCCTATGAAACCATCTCTTTTTACTAACTTACTTAAGTCTGCTTTCATTAAAGGAATTAGCTTAAAACCTTGCACCCAAGAAGGTTTTAACAATCCAGCTTTACGCCAATTGTGAATTGGGATTTTGAATTGGTCATAATATTTCGGAGGATCATGTGGTGGCACTGACGTTGTAGCCACCAAAATCAATAGAATCCCATCCTCTTCACTAATTATAATGGCAGGTCTGATCCTTGATTCTTACAGGAGAATCCTTATATCCAACTTCGATCCAGTAAATCTCACCTATACTAAAGTCATACATTGTCGATTACATTATTCTCCTTCAACAATGTAACGATGATCGTTATTGTTTCTGTCAAACAACAACTTTCCATTCTTAATGGCAATTGGTTGTACAGTAGCCTTTTTTAACTTTTCAGGGGTTAGGGATAATTTCTTATAGCCTTGTTCTTTTGCAACGGCACTCATATTTTCCCCCTCCTTGTTTTCAAAATGATTCTTTTCATTGTCCATCTTATCACCTTCTAACCATTCATTCAATAAGTAGTATGCCCATGATTTGCCAATTAGAAGGCACAAAATGGAATCATATGGTATAATTAAGAGCGGTGATTTTAGTATGCTTAACAGCTTGACACTCCCCAGAACGTTAGGCGAAATGTCCATACCCAAGCATTGTTTTCTGTCTTACTTGTATATGCATTCATTTTGTGCCTATGGTGTGTGAGGATTATGAACGATAAAAGGCCCCCTAATTAGAGGACCTAGTCATTTCTTCCATATATTAATTCAAGTTACTTACTAAGTAATTAAAGCTATTTTCATCCATCTTTATAATGTAACTGTCAGGTTTAACTACACTCTCTTGAAAACGTTATTTGACACTGAGCAATGCTATTAGGTTATACGGGAGGAGGTGAGAGTACATTGAGAATATCTCAACATAAGGGCTTTCAATATATTTCTTTAATAATGCTCTACATACTCGCAATAATTAACTATTTTCACCCAGTAATTCGGTTTGATAGCCGACTGTTAAATAACGCATTTATGATTATTATTTTACTAATACCAGTCGGTCTGATGATCCAAGGGTTTTTCTTTAAAAGTGTGGTTGGAAAAATTTTAAATACACTCATATGGATAATCCCATGTTTATTTGGAATATTGATACCAATTGTGATTGTACCCTTTTCAGCAAAAGCTTTTGAGCCAATCAAGAGTATAAACTTGAATCATTCTGATATTGTTGCATATAGAACAAACGGTGGTGCGACAACCAGTTTTGGGATTCAAGTAAGACAAGAGAAGGATATAATTCCCGGAATTAAATTGGTGAAAACGGTATATTCGCAATATCGTAAGGATAATGTCGATATGATAAAGACCGGTGAGAATTCCTTTAAGATAGAAGGAAACCAGAAAACAGTTAAAAGGAATGTGTATTTCGAGTAGGAATAGCCGTACGCGTCACATAACAGCGAATTCTCGACACTTAGAGGATGATGAATGTGGTTGGGACGCTGCGGGACTCTTCGGGACATTATACGAAACTGCTTGGTCTTAATACAATTTGGTTGAGGACTTCATCTTGGGAGTATTTCGTCTTTATGAGCGAACTCTAAAATTTCTACTTTGTCACTTAAAACGAGAGTAATCTCTTCAGTTCCGTAGGGAGGATTATGAGGGCCTTCAAATGTAGTTACCCGGATCTTAACTTTAATATCGTAGGGTCCGTACATCGAAATATCGAGAATTTCATCATCCATAAATTGTTTACTATAACCATAGTAACTTGTAATTGCTTCTTGTATGTATGGATAAAGCATTTTCATTAATGAATGTTGAATTAGTTCCTGCTCATTAGTGAGGTTATTCCTGTCGGTCTGTAGTAAAGACGGTTGAATCAGTTGTAGGGATGCAAAGGCTACTACTGACATACATACAATTGCAGTGATTATAACCATTTTCGTTTTGGTTTTCATATCAAATCCCCCTTCAGTAGTGCTTTATTCTAATATCCTGTGTAATAGAAGGGGAAAGTTAATTATATATTTAGGTAGCCTTTGCCGCTGCTTCATAGAACAGCGAATTCCCTACACTTGGAGGAGATGCAAGCTGGTTGGGGTGCGTCGGGAATTCAGAGGGCGTTATCTGAAAGTCGGTGGAACAAAAACAGTAGCCGATTAGGGCTACTTTGCTGGAAATACATCATCGTGAGTTCCAATGGTATATAGCGTGTTGATTTGATCACTCGCTTCTGAAGTTACTTCAATGATAATACGTATTGAATATTACGGTTCATGAGAGCCGCTATTCCGGAGAGCCCTGAGCCACGTCTCCGGGAAAATTGAGCCATCATTCCGGTGTACTGAGCCATAGGTTTTTCGTTGACCCCAGAGCAAGACTTGACATGGGGGCGAGGATGCTACCCTAAAGCATAGGGGTGGGGCTTACCCAAGAGGAATGCATCATAGGAGCCATACCCCTCGACCCATTGAAGCATCCGATGTGGGGTCCCATGTCAAATCTACTACAGATAATACTCCTTCTGGAAGAGTGGCTCTCTAACCCCGGAGACGTGGCTCTCACAGTCCGGAATAGTGGCTCATTTTAGACCAGATTATTCAACGTATCGACATAGTGACACTGATCTCATAGAAGTTATCTGTCCCTTGGATTTTTTTGTATCGTTGTGATGGATGGGTTGGGTCAGACATAAATAGCTCAATGGCCTTCTGGCTTTAAATTTAATTGATTTGCATATGAATCGATTAGAGAGAAGAAAGGCGGGGTAAGGATGTTCAAAGGAAAACGATTTGCTCAATACTTATTTTATTTAATCGTAGTCATGCTATTTATCTATTGGGGCACCAAGTATGGAATAAAACTAAAGTTCACTTTTAAGGAAACATTCAGTACTACTGATAATTTTCGATATCTCGTATTTTTAGCAATATACCCGATACTGTTTGGAGTACTTTTAGGAATGCCAGCTTTTGTACAAAAGTTTCGACAACAGGGGAAGTGGGCGATTGATTGGATGACATTGTTGGTTATTGGTATACCAACCCTCTTATTAGACTTGAGCATGCTTATTAATTCAATAGTTGCGTTTTTTGCAGCTGATAAAGTTGGATTCTTTATAAGTATTAATCCGTTCTATCAAATTATGATTATGGATAATAGAGTAACTACTTTAAGTGGAATTGTTTTTGGATATGTTTTAATTTCTTCCTTAACTAAGGTGAGTTCCGATATAACCTAAGATTAGATGGCCTTCGAAGCCGGCTGACTTTAAATAACAAGATTTTCCCGTAATTTCGTCAATATGCATGTGTTTGGGACGCTGCGGGAACACCCAGAACGTTATCCGAAAGGTGCCGAGGGGCCGCGCCGTCCATGGCGCGGGACGAAATAGGTGTGCTGTTTTAAAGGAGTTTAAATGAATGAGTAGAAAATTTATCCATGGGACTGTGGTCACTCTCATCAGCTTGCTCATCCTAGGAGGTTGTTCTCAGTCTACGAATCAATCAATAAGTGAGATGGTTGGCTTATATTATAAGAAGTTTGAACCTTCAAACAAGGGAGAATTAAAGATCCTAGCTCAAAAACCAGTGGATGATAAGATGCTGGTTTTAGCCGAGAAATACTCTGGCGATGGACATTCCTATACAGAATTATTTCTTATCAATAAGGACAACGTCTTAGAGAAGAGGGCACAGGGACTAACTCCTATAAGTATGTGTTTTAGTGCAAATAAGGTGGATTCCGAATATAGGACAATTGTATACGGAAATTTTAATAATTCGAAATGGGATATGAAGTCGGATACAAAGAAACCTGTGGATATTCAATACATAATAGTCAAGTTCAAAAATGGAGAAACCATAAGAGAGAATGTGGAAAAGGGATATATTGTTTATTCATCGACTCAATCAGATCTGGAATCCATTGAGCTTTACAATGCCGATGGTCAACTGCAAAGTGATCTTAACGAAATAGGCAATGCAGAAAACATGGAATTTGCAGATGTGAACTTAAAAACCTAATGTCTTAAGGGGTCGCCGTCCATGGCGGGATTATAGCGAATGAACTTTGCCCCCTAACATATGACGCATCTATTTTATTTTGCGTAACGAATTGATTTTAGAAAGTGAGAGTAGAAAATACATGTCGAAGAAGGATTTATGGGTAGGGAGTTTGGTTTTATTTATTGGAATTTCAATTATCATTAGCAGTTATATTATCGGGAATTCTATAAAATCTGTTAGTAGACAAGATCCAAGCACTGCTTCTGCAGGTATTAAAATTTTAGATTTGCCACAAGTGGCTAAGTACTTGAATATGTCAGAAGAAGAAATTAGGGGAATAATTCAAATGGAAAAGAATAAGTTGGAGAAAACAGGAAGTTTTTATGGAAAAATGTTCCCATACTTTTCAATAAATAATAAACAATATTTTTATATAGATGAAATAGATGAGTGGTTAAAAGACGTTTCAAGTAATCGCAGGGAGTACAATATAAAAGAGGGATGGATATTGCAGTAAACGTGTTAAGACTTTATTACACATCATTTAATATAAGGAAATTTAACTAATATTTGTTCGGTGGCGCGCCGTCCAAGGCGCACTGGCTTTGTGGGGAAGGAAACGTCATATAACTGAGGAGTCCCGCAACTAGAGGAAGATGCATGTGGTTGGGACGCTGCGGGACTCCTTGAAACGTTCTACGACATATAGTGCAAAGACCGCGTCGTCCTGGCGCGGATTTTAACGGTGAATTTGTATACTAGTTTTGTTCTATTCCGACTAATAGATTATTGAAGAGGGGGCTAGTTATGATTTTAATAATACTATCGCTAATAATAGGGTTTATAGGCTTGAACATTGGAGGAATGATTGGTGGGGCAGAAATTTATGCATATTTATTCGGAGTTATAGGAGTTTTAAGCCCTGGTCTCTTTACGTTAGAACTGGTATATAAGAGGTCAAAGTTTAACGAAGAGGATAAAGCATTCGTGACGACAGGTGAATTAGATTTGATAAAGCTAAGAGACATAGAAGTGTTGAGTAATACACAACTTGAAGAAATTATCGAAATGAATAAGAAGAAAGCTAATAAAAACGAAAGCAATGAGCAGTTTCAAAAGTATAAGAAACTGTTAGATGAATTAAAGAAAAGTGGCTATTTTTCAGATGAACAATATTTTAGTAGTTTGGACAAACTGGAAAAATATTATGATGTTTATTAATCATCGGACAACATAGAATTTACATAAGGAAGTAACGTACATGAACAATACACTGATTGCTTATTATTCGCTATTCAGATTCACAGAGAATTTAGCATTGGAAATAGCAGCACAGACCGGTGGTGCGTTAAGAGAATTGATTCCTGATAAGAATTATTCCTTTGACTATAATACTGCCGCTAAAGAAGTAAGAAATCAAATTTCTCGAGGATTTTGTCCTAAGCTAATATCCGGGAATGAGCCAATCGATGATTATCGTACAATATTTATAGGTTCACCCAACTGGTTTAAAACATTAGCTCCGCCAGTTATGAGTTTCCTTAGACAGCATGATTTTACTGGCAAAACAATAATCCCCTTTTGTACCCATGGAGGCGGTGGATTTGGCCAAATTGAAAATGATATAGCAAAAGAGTGTTCAAAATCCATAATTCTACCTGGTATAGCTGTAAACGGTACTGTTTCATCGGAAGAAGTTACAAATTGGCTTAAGACAATTGAAAAGGCTAAGCAATTACGAGGCTAACCTCAACAAAGAATTAGATTTGTCTGGGTCGTCAGGTGGGGAAGGGCGTTGTCGTAGTCAGTAGTATCAATAACCAACTTAAAAAACAGAGTGATAATTTGTTGAACAAGATGTGAAAATGAAATTGCTTAGAGGTCTCGTCCGTTAATGATCTGTCTTCATGGAGCAGGAAATGTCAGACAACTGAGAAGTCCTGCAAAGTTATAAAGAAATGCGATAGCAGAAGAAGGGAAATTGAACTATATGAAATATTCAGAGGCGCAGCTAGGGCGGATTTTCATTATAAGGTTAGAACAAGGAGATATGATTCCCAAAACAATTGAGGAGTTTGCTTCGGCCCGGCAGATTAAATCGGCAATTGTTCACTTTCTTGGTGGAGCCGATAAAAATAGTAAAGTCGTAGTTGGCCCGGAAGATGGAACGATATCCAACCCCAGCCCAATAGTTACTGATTTATTAGGAACGAGCGAGGCAGTGGGAATGGGGACTTTATTTTTAAATGAAGTGGGCATTCCGAAGTTACATCTGCACGCTGCATTTGGCCGAAAACACGAGACAATTACTGGTTGCACACGGGAAGGGGTTAAAGTATGGTATGTCGGAGAAGTAATAATTTTTGAGCTCCTGAACACAACAGCAAAAAGGGAAATTGACCCGAAAACAGGTTTTGAAGTATTGGAAGTAGAGTGAGAAGTGGCTTTGAACGGAAATGGTTGGTTCATTTTGCCGGGTAGATCAGCAATCAAAGTGATTTGCCTTTAAGGGAAAAGCCGGGAGGTTAACACGTCCCGGCTTTTGCTTTTTAGTAGGTTTTTGGATAAACTAAAAAGGCGATAGAGTTGAGGGGTGAATCGATGCATTTTGTAATGATTTTTCTGGATGGGTTTGGCTTGGGCAGCGAGCGGGACAATCCCATTGTGGCTGCAAATACTCCTTATATAGATGAGCTTTTGGGGGGGCACTCTCTTTGGGGTCAGGAGGGTCGGATTAAGACGGAGCAGGTTTTTCTTACACCTTTAGATGCTTCCTTAGATGTGCCGGGAATTCCCCAAAGTGCTACAGGACAGACTACTTTATGGACTGGTATCAACGGGGCTAAGGCACTAGGGTTCCATTTAAATGCTTATCCTAATGAAAAATTGGCCTCCATTATTGCGGATAACTCAATATTTAAGCAATTGGCGGAGCGGGGTAAGAAGGTGACTTTCGCCAACACCTTCACTCATTTCTACGAAGAGCTGATAGCCTCAGGTAAAAGAAGGCATACGGCCTCTACTTTATCTGCCCTGGCAGGCGGGGTACGTCTGCGTCAAGTAACTGATCTGTTGGCGGGTAAAGGGGTCTACCAGGATATGACCAACGAGATTTTGCGGGAATTAGAGGGAAGAGATGACATTCCATTGATTTCTCCCTTTGAAGCGGGGCAAAATCTAGGTAAAATAGCATTAGAGCATGATTTTACCCTTTATGAATTTTTTCAGACGGATGTACGAGGACATAAACAGGATTGGGAAAAGGCGGTAGCCTTAGTAGAACAAATCGATGAGTTTATCGGTGGTTTTATGTCTATTGTTCGCAACGAAAACGTGGCTTGGTTGCTAACCAGTGATCATGGGAATATTGAGGATTTTTCCATAAAGGGCCATACTCAGAATCCGGTCCCGGCTTTAGCTTGGTCCCAAAGACAGGTCGATTGGCCTAAGTGGGAGCGGCTGGAGGATGTGACACCAGGGATTGTGAAGATGATACTTGGGGGCTCTAGCCTTTAATATAGAATCGAGGGAACAACATGTCGAAGGTTATAGATACAAGTACTGATAATATACCAATAGTAAAAAGGTCACCTCGCCCAAGTCAAGCTCTTATGGAACTGCTCGCTCCGGCGGGAAGCTTTGAGGCCTTCAAGGCGGCTGTGGAGAATGGGGCTGATGCGGTTTATCTAGGAGGCAAGGGCTTTAATGCTCGGGCCGGTGCAGCTAATTTTGGCATGGATGAGCTGAAGCGGGTTGTGCAATATGCCCATGAGCGGGAAACACAGGTCTATGTGACGGTGAACATTCTTATAGCCGATCAGGAGTTCCCCGAGCTTTTTGATTATATCTACAGTTTATACGAGATCGGGGTTGATGCCCTGATTCTTCAAGATATAGGAGTAGCGGAATTAATCCAAAGCGTTTTGCCGGAGATGGAGCGTCATGCCAGTACCCAGACGACCATTAATACTACCTGGGGTGTTCGCCATGCGGAAAAACTAGGCTTTCAACGGGTGGTTTTTGCTCGGGAGGTTACGGCGGAACAGATGAAAAAGATTTCAGCCAACACGGCCTTGGATATTGAAGTCTTTGTTCATGGGGCTTTGTGTATTTGCTACTCCGGGCAATGCCTAATGTCCAGTTATATTGGGGGGCGGAGCGGCAACCGGGGCCGATGTGCTCAACCCTGCCGCTTGACCTATCAATTAATGAACGAGGAGAAGCGGGATTTGCTGGCAGATGCCAATCCCGGCAATCACCTTCTCAGCCCCCGGGACTTAAACTTTGTGGAAGAGATCCGCAACTTAAGAGAGTGCGGGGTCTATTCATTAAAAGTCGAAGGACGGATGAAAAGACCGGAGTACGTGGCTACAGTTATCCGGGTTTATCGGCGTGCCCTTGACCATGTGCTTGCTGACGAAAGCGAGGGTTCGGGAGTAACCGAAGAAGAAAAAACAGAGCTTCTGCAGATTTTCAACCGGGACTTTTCTCAGGCCTATTTCCACAGTCATCCGGGGGCGGAGCTGATGAGTTATGCCCGCCCTAATAACCGGGGAATACGTTTGGGTCGGATCACCAAGAATCAAGGGAACCAATTGGAGATTAAGCTGGAGGCTTATCTCCGACCGGGGGATGGCATCGAAGTTTGGACAAGCCGGGGCCGAGAGGGGATCACGGTCGATAGGGTCTGGCAGGGTAAGCGGGAAATTGGGGAAGGCAAACCCGGGGATATAGTGCAGATTGATTTTGCGGGTAAGTCCCATCCAGGGGACCGTGTTTTTAAAACCCATGATGAACTCCTCATGGAGAAAGCTCGAATCAGTTATCAGGAGGGAAAGGAACAAAGAAAGCGTCCTCTCAAAATGCGTTTAGCCGGTTCCATCGGTGAACCGTTGGTTTTGGAGGCTTGGGACCGGGACCGGCAGGTAAAAGTAACTTCGGCAACCCCTGCTCAGCAGGCTTTAAAACGTCCTTTGACCGCGGAGTATGCTTTTCAGCAGCTGGGCCGCTTAGGGAATACGCCCTTTTGGCTGGAGAAGTTGGATCTTGAGGTCGAGGAAGGGTTGATGCTGCCGGTCAGTGAGCTCAATGAAATGAGACGATTGGCAGTGGAAGGATTGCTGCAAAGGTCTCGTGAGGAACTGGTCACTAAAGCAGTATATAAGACACGACTCAAGGAATGGAAAAGCCGGCTAAAATCCGAACAGGAAAAGCTGATTAGCATAGAAAAGGAATCGGCGGCGAAGAGATTGACGGTAGCTGTCAGCGATCTCGAAGGTGTGAAAGCGGCTTTAAAAGCTGGGGCTAAGCGGATTGCCATGGGTGGGGAGCGTTGGCGTTCCCGCAAGGGCATGAGCTTGGATGACCTGGAGGTCGGAGTTAAACTCTGTAAGGAGCAGGGGGCTGACTCTCTTTTACGCCTGCCCCGGATTCTCAACGAAGAGCAGAGTGCTTGGTGGTATGAGGTTTTGCTAAAAATAAGGGATTGGGAGAACCGTCCTGTCGTAATGGTCTCTAACTTGGGCGAGTTGGAGATGATCAAGGCTATCGATCCGGATTGGCCATTTGTGGCGGATTTTTCTGTCAATGTGTTTAATGAGGCCGGGGTGGCCCACCTTCTTCGTCTTGGGGCCCAAGGGGTGACTTTATCAACGGAGTTAGAGAACAGCCAGATCCAGGCATTAGCCCGTTGGCCTAAGACGGAAGTGTTTGTTTTTGGGGATCTGGAGATGATGGTCAGTGAGTATTGTCCGGTGGGAGCCACTTTAGGAGGCAAAAAAGGGACAAAATGCAGTGTGCCCTGTGTTAAGGAGCCTCATTATCTCAGGGATCGTTTAAAATACGATTTTCCCATTGAGACAGATTTGGATTGCCGAATGCATCTATATAACGTAAAGCGTTTAAACCTTTATAAAGAATTAGGGGCCCTTGCGAAAATGGGAATTCGGCGGGTTCGTTTGCAATTGGATCGGGCGACTCCGGTTCAGATTCGTGATACAGTACGGGTCTTTCTCGAAGGCTGGGAGCGGGCTTTGGAAGGGGAACGCATCTCAGAGGATCAGGCAGAAAAAGCCAATGCTTATCTGGAGGAACGCTTTCCTGATGGATTTACTAAGGGGCATTTTTTCCGTGGGGTGCTATGAGGAAGGACAGAAGGATCTTCGCTGAAAGTACTTAGGAGAGGAAAGATACTTCGCCGCCGCTCAGTATGACAAGGTGAGTTTGGCGTTTTCTCCGGCAATGCAAGAATGTGTGAAGGTTATGTGAAAAAAGTTTGGATAAGATGAAACAAGGGACCTGTCCCCCTGTTTCAAAGGGAGGAAAACACAGAAGATGGTACTCGGGGAACGCGTTAGTCGAAAACTCGATTTTGATAAGATTCTGGAACGACTGGCGAATCAATGTATGCTGCCGCGGGCTCGGGAATTGGCGGAGGATTTGCAGCCCTATGCTCACCTTGATCTAGTGCGGGTGGCCTTAGAGGAAACAGGTGAGGGCAAGGAAATCTTAAGGATTAATCCGCTTTTTTCCGTACGGGGAGCGAAAGAGATTCGGCCTTTTTTGGAACGGTGCTTAAGGGGAGGGACCTTAACCCCTGATGAGCTCTTGCATATCCGGGATACCTTAAGAGCAGCACGTATCATTAAACAAAGCCTGCTTGAGGGCAAAGGAAACTCCCCCCACCTGAAAGGAATTATGGAGCGGGTTATCCTTCCCAAAGGGATTGAGGAGGAAATCACCCGCTGCGTCACGGAAGATGGAACAATAGCGGATCAAGCTTCCCCCACTCTAGGTGATTTACGGCGAGGGATTTCCCGACTGCAAGCTAGGATTAGAGAAACCTTAGACGGGATTATTCGCAATCCCGCCTATCAGAAAGTTCTTCAGGACCCGATCATTACCCAGCGGTCGGACCGTTATGTAGTCCCGGTAAAACAAGAATATCGCCAAGCTTTTCCGGGTATCGTCCATGATCAATCAGCCAGCGGAGCGACCCTTTATATTGAACCCATGACCGTCGTGAACCTAGGTAATGAACTGCGGGAAGTGGTTCTTAAGGAACAGCGGGAAGTGCAGAGGATTCTTTTGCTTCTTTCCTCCCGGGTGGAAGGGGAGGCAGAGGCAATTGCCGATGCCCATGAGGCTCTGGCTCGGGTGGATTTTATTTTGGCTAAAGCCCGGCTTAGCGAGGAAATGAATGCCGGAGCCCCGATTCTCAGTGAGAAGCAAGAAATCAGCCTTGTCCAGGCCAGGCATCCCCTACTGACGGGGAAGGTGGTCCCTTTGACCATCGAGCTGGGGAATCGCTTCGATACGGTAGTGGTCACCGGTCCGAATACCGGCGGAAAAACCGTGGCCTTAAAAACCATTGGTCTCCTGGCGGCCATGGCCCAGTGCGGTTTGCATATCCCTGCCGAGTCCGACTCGCGGGTGGGGGTCTTTACTCAGATTTTTGCCGACATCGGGGATGAACAAAGTGTGGAGCAGTCCTTAAGTACTTTTAGCGGCCATATGAAAAATATCGTGGAGATTGTCCAAAAATCTGACCGCCGTTCATTAATCCTGCTTGATGAAGTCGGAGCAGGAACTGACCCCACAGAGGGTTCGGCTTTGGCTATGGCTATAATCGCCGAGCTTCATGAGCGAGGGGCGAGAATTGTCGCCACCACTCACTATGGTGCTTTAAAGAATTTTGCTTACAACACGCCCCGAGTGGAAAATGCCTCCGTGGAATTCGATTCGGAGACACTAAGACCCACCTATCGCTTATTGATTGGAATTCCAGGTAAGAGCAATGCCTTCTACATCGCCGGACGGTTGGGATTGCCGGAAGTTGTACTGGGGCGGGCTCGTACCTTTGTCACCGAACGGGAAATGCAGGTAGCAGATCTGATCGAAAACCTAGAAGATACCCAACGGGAGATTGATCTGGAAAAACGTCGGGCCCGTGAGGAGCGGCAAGCTATTGAGCGGGAAAGTCTTGGTCTTAAGGAAAAATCTCAAAGACTGGAGGACGAATACCAAGAGCTAATGGCAAAAGCTAGGGATCAGGCTACGGAGATTGTTCGGGAAGCAAGACAGGAAGCGGAGTTGCTTATTGATGAGCTGAAACAAGCCTTAAAAGTAGAGCACAAAGATCAACAGGCCATCGAGCGGGCCCGTCAAGGAATTCGAAAATTAACCAATAAAGTGGGAGTTCAGGATCGACCCGCTAGAGCTACAGAGGGAGTAAGTCCCGAGGAAATCAAACTGGGTCAGATGGTTTATATGACCAAACTTCGGCAAAAGGGACAAGTCCTCAAGCTTCCCAACGAAGCGGGGGAAATTCTCGTCCAGGCCGGTATCATCAAGCTCAATGTTCCCTTGAGCGAAATTCGTTTAGTCAATGAGGAAAAACCTTCTAAACCCTCTCGTGCCGTAGGTGGACAGGGTAAAATGGGAATGAAAAAGGCGGAAGTCATCCGCACGGAAATCGATCTGCGGGGCATGATGGTGGAAGAGGCCGGTTACGAATTGGATAAATATCTAGATGATGCGGTCTTAACAGGAGTGGGTCAAGTTTATGTGATTCATGGAAAAGGCACCGGAGCTTTGCGCAGCGGTATCCATGAGTTTCTGCGGGGTCACCACCATGTAAAGTCCTTCCGCTTAGGCCAGCACGGGGAGGGTGACCAAGGGGTTACCGTTGTCGAGTTAAAATAAGCTTTCAAGTAAGAATTATAGTGGTAATAAAATGAGAAACTGTAGTGAGGGTAAAGATTAGAAGATAAGATTCAAGTTTCTCTGGATTTTTTAACAGGGTTATGTATATAATGCTTGTATAGAAATTAAGACTTGAGGTGAAGATATGGCTACATTTGCTATTGTTACTCCAACTGTTGCGATCATTGCGTTGGTTATTGCTTTGATTATTTTTGGGCCTGGAAAACTTCCTGAACTAGGTAAGGGCTTGGGCAAAGGGATCAAAGAATTTAAAGATGCCACAGATTTATCGGAAAAAGAGGAAAAAACCAAAAAAGAAAGCCCAAAGCAAGTTGCTGAGAGCAAAGAAGAAGAAAGCAAAAGCGAATAAGCTTAGAAAAGAGGAACTAGTCAAAAACTAGTTCTTCTTTCATTTGGGGTTAGGCAAATACATGGCATAATAAGGATGTGTATCATCCTAATTTGCCAATTGTGCATATCCCTATGTGAATTAATATCTCGATTGGCTAATAAAGTGCAATTGTTCCACTGGAAATCGTTGGCATGAATTTTGCAATTAGTAAGTCGTGGATTAATTATCGATTAACCATAATTTACGTAGAGATTAAGTTTTTGTTCATTTGGAGAGAGAACGTACTTGTTAGTGCAAGTGATTTCTGTTATTATACTAGGGGGGGTGAGTAGAGATGAGTAAAAAAGGTCGGTTCTTATTAATGTTTGCGTTGTTCTTGGGTCTTTCCGTTGGAGTGTTCTTTAATTCAGCTGTTAACACAAACGCGTATCAGGATATGAGTCCGGATGGAGTAACCTGTACTCCATGTCACGAGGACGGTAGAACTGGGACTCCAGCAGAGACACCAGCTGAGCAGCCGGCAGGGCAACCTGCAGAGCAACCAGCACAACAGCCGGCTGAGCAGCCGGCAGAACAACCTGCCGAAGCACCTGCTGAGCACGAGCCAATGAGTCCTTGGATTGTCGTGGGTGGAGTCATTGTTATTCTTGGTGTAATCTATGTCTTAGCAATTAAGAAGAAGTAAGGTCAGAAATTCTGGCAGAACCTATTTTTAAACATAAGAATTTGCTTATTTATTTAATTATATCTAAATAAATACGAAGCTAATCTGGTCCTTACGGAAACCGCTTAACTTATGAAGTTTAGCGGTTTTCCTGATTAATAGCTAAAAAAGTGGCCGTATGAGAATCTCATACGGCCTTAACCTTATTAGTTTATATTCAATTGTGATACTTAATCAGTTAGTAGATTATTTTCAGTCTGTTATCGTTAGGACTACTACTGGGGAAGGATCACTGGTTGCTCCGGTACCGGGGTTTTGTAAGCATGCCCAGAAACGATATTCGCCGGGCGAAGGAGGTTCTCCATCCATCATTAAAGGAATCTGGATTTGGTCGGAGCCACCCGGTTGGGCACTGGGGGTGTAAGGTTGGATAAAATCATGGTGAGGGAACTTTACATAGACCTTCAGTGAAAGACCTTCACTTCCGGCCGGATAAGCAACAGGGATGGTTACCAAGCCTTGGGCGGCGTCATAGGCTATAGCTCCCAGAGTCGGAATAGGAATTCCGGGGTCCCCTGTGGGTGGCGTAGTCACTTCATTGGGCGGAGGATTTTCGTTATATTTTTCCTCAGGTGTCTTGTAGGGCAATTCATCACTGGGCCACGGTACTTTTGGGTCACGATCCGTAATATTGAGGAACACTTTCTTTTCTTTGTTGATGGTACCGGTACCGGCCAGATAGGTGGGATGATCTTTGTCGATTTCTTTTTCTACCCAGATATCACTAACCTGGGTAGGGAAATTCCCTTGAGCGGCAATTTCATTGCGAATGAAATCATTGGGAGTCAAACTGCTGGGTATTAATCCGGATTTGGTATCGATGGCACCGCTGACAATCCCCGGAGGCTGTTTGAATTCGGACTGCACCGTCAATCCTTCATGAGCAACTTGCATGACGTTTTTCCAGATTTTAGCAGGGTAGCTGCCGCCATATACTTGACGGAGGTAATGATTCTTATCTTCGTCCTTATCATAGCCCATCCAGACTACACCTACATATTTCGGTGTATAGCCTGCGAACCAGGCATCCGGGTTACCGGTTCGATAACCGTAAAGATCCGGGTCTAGGGAGGTGGTTCCTGTTTTTCCGGCAACAGCCCAGTTGCCGAATTGGGCGCTGGTTCCGGTACCACTGGTTACCACGCTTCGCAAGAGGCTGTTCATAAGATAAGCAGTGGTTTCTTTCATGGTGCGGTCTTTAGTAATCTGAGGCTTAATTACTTCTTTGCCTTTAGTATCAAGGACTTTTTCCACTGCATGAGGAGTTACGCGAACCCCGTTATTGGCGAAAACACCATAGGCTGAAGCCATATCTAGTGTAGTGACGTGTGTAGTGCCTAGAGATAAGCTTAAGACTTTATCTCTCTCAACTAAGGGCAGGCCTAGACTATTTTTACCGAAATTCCAACTGTATTCCACCCCTACTAGATTCATAAGTTTGACTGCGTAGACGTTTACAGAGTTTTGCACGGCAAAGCGCATGGTGATGAGACCTCGCCAACCGGCATATTCGGTGTCAAAGTTTACCGG
>NZ_CEVWNY010000054.1:0-18967 GCF_982384815.1 Desulfitobacterium sp.
GGCCACAGCGTTCGCTTCGGGCCTTGCTTTCGGCCTTCAGGCCGGAAGCATCGCACCATATACTAACCGAAACGTGGCAAAGTGGTGACCCTGAAACACTTTTATCCAGCGGGCCTTCATATTCCAACGCCTTACCGGCTACCGGAGTAAATTCGGGGAATGCATGATCACAATACCAACCAAACAATTCACTAACCACTTTATCGGCATCTTTCTTTTCCATCGTATAGTTAATCGCAGTAGCTGCACCGATGAGGGCCCCACAGAGAGTAGCCCAGCCTCCACCACCGGTACCACCCCATCCCAGAACCTGGGTCGGAACGTGGGTGTAGGGATAACCTATTTTATCTCTCAATTGGCCAATAATCGCTTCAAAGGCACCATACGAACACTTCGACTTACCATAGCCTGCATAACCGGCTTGTCTCGCCAGTTCGGGGTCAAGTTTTACATAAGGGTACGGAAAACTTGGTGCTTCACAATGCTCACCCGCTGGGGATTGGGTAGTTGCAGCTGCCACATCATTAGTATGAAAGATACTGGTACCAACGGCTAAGGCTCCAGCAGCCAGAATTCCCGATTTTAAAAATCTTCTTCTTGACAAATCCTTTTCCTCACTCATAGAAAAGCCTCCCTTTCTTGAATACCAACTATTTTTCTTTCACTTCTTGATACGTAATCCTCTGGGTTGACTCACCTCCTAAAGCCTTACTATCTTCTCCCCATTGACATCAATAAGATGCACAGCACATGCCAGACAGGGATCAAATGACCGAATTACCCGGACAATATTTACCGGATTGTTCGGATCAACGGTCAGTCCAATCAAGGCTTGTTCAAGCGGACCGGCCATTCCCTTGTCATCCCGTGGGGAAACATTCCAGGTTGTAGGTACTACCAGTTGATAGTTCTTAATTTTATGTTCATCGATTTTAACCCAATGGCCTAAAGCTCCCCGTGGAGCTTCGTTTATGGCAACCCCTTGAGCCTGAGCGGGGGGATCCCAGTGTAAAGCATCATGAATTGCCGGACGACCGGATTTACTGCTTAATAACTCTTCTAATTCATTCAGCCAACGATACATAGCCTCTATGACAAGCAATGTTTCCTGAGCGCGGGCAAGATGGCGGGCGACTGCTCCGGGTTTAATTCCATACCTGTTCATCAAATCGATCAATCCCGAATGCTGCATTACCAGCATCCGTGCCAGCGGTCCCACTTCAGGAGCTTCCCCGTTATAGCGGGGAGATTTAATAAAGGTATAAGCACCTTTTTTATCAAGATCGATTACAGTATCCCCTTCCCAAGGATGAGCGGGGCTTGCTTCGCGATACCAAGAACTAGCCACATCTTCCGTGATCTTGCTTATATCCAGTTCTTGAACAACTCCCGGTGACTTGCTGCTGATAAGGCCGCCCTTAAACAATCTCTCTTTACCCTGATCGTCCATCGGGAAACCGCCATAAGCCAGATAACTTCCAGAGCCGGCACCAACCCCGCCTCTCCCTAGTTCCAGCAGAGGACCGGAGCAAAATCTTACTACATCGGGAACATAGACGGTTTGAATAAACTGCACAGCCTCATTGAACAGAGTTTTAAAGGCCTTAAGCTGTTCCTGGGTGGGATAGATTGTAACTCCCCCAACCACTATACTGGATTGATGCGGCTGTTTTCCCCCCAGTATTGCCGACAACTTTTTCGCTTTGGCTTGAACCTTTAATGCCTCCAGGTAATGGGCCAGCATGGTAATTACAACTTCCGGATCGTTTACGGAATAAGCATCAGGCTTATATCTAGGGGTAAGGGGAGCGGTATCCCCCGCCTCCACTAAGGCCATGAGCTTTTTCTTAACGGCAAGCAACTCTTGATCATTGCCCTTATAATGCTGAATTGCCAGAACATCGAGATAATCCAAGGCAGAAAGATGATAAAAATGTAAAGGATGATCGTGCAGCCACATGGCACCTGTCAGCAGATTACGTATCAGTTGGGCGGCCCAGGGGACCTTGGCCCCATGGGCGTCTTCAACCGCCATTGCTGAGGTCCAGCCGTGTGATGCCACACATACTCCACAAACCCGTTCCGTGATGTAAACTGCGTCACGGGGATCTCTCCCTTGAAGAATCTGCTCAATGCCGCGAAACATTGTTCCTTGAGCCCAGGCGTTAGTAACAACCCCATTATCTATTTCCACTTCAATTCGTAAGTGGCCCTCTATTCTTGTCACGGGATCGACAACGATTCTCTTAGCCATCTACTTCTCCTCCTTGGGATTCACAAATAGGGGCGCGTAGCCATCATAGTATTCAGGCTGACTACAACCGGCACAGGGTGATCCGGCGTAACCGCAATAACTCACCCGATCATTCCACCAAGAACTTGCACAATCAGAGTAAGTTTCTTTCCCTTTACACCCCTTTTGATAGAGGCACCAATCCGTTGTGTCGGGATTATTCCAATCCGCCAGGAACTCTCCTTTTTCATAGTGGATGCGGCGGAAACAACTATCATGCAGGGTATAGCCGTAAAAAGCTTCCGGTCGATTATGGGCATCAAGTTTGGGTAAGGAATTTTTACCCAGGTAATATAAGAGTAATCCGACTAACCGGTCAGGCTTAACCGGACAGCTGGGAAGGTTAACTACTTTAACCTCTTTGAGCACATCTTGAGCCCCTACCGCCCCTGTGAAGCCGGCCCGCGGAATCCCTCCGTAGCAAGCGCAGGAACCCACAGCTATAACCGCTTCGGCTTTAGCAGCGGCTTTTTGGAATTGTTTGATAAAGGGTTGACCCTCAACCATACAATACCGTGGATCTGCGGTCGGGATAGCTCCCTCAAGCACGAGTAGGTAATTGCCTTTAGCTATACATTCTTCCAAGCTTTGAATTGCTTGTTCCCCGGAAGCCGCCATCAAGTTCGGATGGTAGCGCACCGAAAGGAGATCGAGGATAATCTGCTCCGGTCCCGGGTCAAGTGAAGCTAATAATGATTCACTACACCCGGTACATCCCTGTCCTTGCATCCAAATAACCGGTTTCTTCTGCAGGTTTGCTGCCGCTGCCTCCGCGATTTGGGGGGCATAACCCAAATCAAGCCCAAGTGCCGCGCATGTGATTGTGCACAGTTTCAAAAAGTCCCGCCTGGATACCCCTCTTCTTTCTAGACGTTGATATCCGCTTTCCACTGGGTTTTCATCTCGTTTCACAATCTTCACCTCTTTAAAAACTTTTACCTTGTAGCTAAAAAATATAAGTCCGGGGCCAATTCAGGTAGTGAAATAATTAACGACATAGCATGTAAATGTGAATACTTTAGCAATATCTGGTTTTAATATTAACTCTTTATTAATTCGAAATCTACAGAAAATTGCTTTATCTTCAATAATTTTTTTGAATTATGCTATTAGTATTCTTTATAATAAACTTAAGCAAAAAATTAAAGTTATAAATATTGCCGGACTTCCTTCTTTAAAAAATATTCTGCAAAGTAACGGTCGCAGTATCCGCTATATGATTGAATAACAATAGTAAAGCGGAAACCTCACCTAAGCTTAGGGCCGGTTCTTTTTCGACAATATATTTTTCCACCCGCTCTAAGCTTACTTCGATATTGTCAATCTCTTGATGATTCAACAAAATACTCCAGATCATTTTGGTTTCCTGCCAATCCAGCTTAACCTTCCCGATTTCCTGAATCGCATTATCCCAATTTCTTTCTTGAACTAACTTCTCCACAGAGGAAAGCTTCCCGACCAAGATATCTGTCGATTGATATAGGTATTGATTATGCCAATATCCACCAAAAATTATGATAAGAATAATTGTTGCCGCTACTGCGTAGGTTCTTAGCACAAGTATCCCTCCTCATAAGCTATTTTTTCTTATGTTTAGAAATATTTTGTTTCGAGGATTCCCTTCCTCTCCTTACATACTTTTCCTTACCTTGAAGGTAGAGATTATCAGCTGAGTCTAAACTTGCTAAAAAAACTTGGTCTATGCTATTAAGCTGTTGCTTTTTAAGTTCTTTTTCCAGCCAAGCCTTGTCCTTCCCCGTTAAAGCAAGGGCCCTTTCATTGAGAATGCCATCCATAATAAAAATAATAGGAAGCCCCTCATAAGCCGGTTGCAATTTTAAATCCTCCGGTGTTACCGGACGTTTTGTCGATTTAGGTAAAACACTGATCTGGCCATTAGTCTCGAGAATTGCAAATTCCACATCGGCGATATTAGGAATACTGCGCATCCGCAGTTCTTCTACTAAATCCGATAAGGGCAAGCGATTGCGCACCAACTCGTGTTCGACAATTTTTCCCCTCTCGATTAATATGGAAGGGGTGCCGTTAAAAATATTCTTTGCCCGCTCGCTTTTTAATTCTAGATAAGAAATGGATATACTGATGAAAACTAAAACCAAAATCGGAATAATCCCGGAAATCAAAGGAATGCCGATATCTTCGCTGGGGATAGCGGCCAAATCCGATATCATCAGGATTACTACCAACTCAAAGGGTTGCAGTTGCCCAATCTCACGTTTACCCATCAGGCGCAAGGCCGCAATGACAAAACAATAAAGAATCAATGTCCTTATGGCAATAATAAACATATTCAGGCAACTCCTTTCAAAACGCCATAAAGCGGCAGATGCGTTATAGTATTTCTTAGACACCTGATAATTATGTATTAACCCATTAAAAATAGATTATGGTATAATAATTGTGTTATATTATAGTTTTAAAAATGACAAGAATGGAGGAACAGTGTGAAAAAACGGGCAGTTGTAATACACGAAAAAGATAATGTTGCTACCTGTGTGGATCATATATCTGCCGGTACCACCATTTCATTTTTTAGGAGTGGGAAAAAGCAAACACTATTGGTTAGCCAGGATATCCCCTTAGGCCATAAGGTAGCCATTCTTCCTATTGCCAAAGGTGAAGATGTACTGAAATACGCCGAAAGTATCGGTGTTGCCACAAGTGCTATTGAACCCGGTCAGCACGTTCATGTTCATAACATGGAATCCAAACGTGGTCGGGGCGATTTAGAGCAAAGCAAGGAGGCTTAAGCAATGAAAATCTTCGGTTATCGCCGTCCCGATGGACAATTTGGCATCCGCAATCATCTCCTCATTCTGCCGACCTCCGTATGCTCATCCACGGTCGCCGTAAATATTGCCTCCCAGGTTCCCGGTGCCGTGGCCCTTCCCCATCAACATGGTTGCTGCCAGCTAGGGGCCGATTATGAGCAGACCCTGCGTACCTTAATCGGACTCGGCCAAAACCCCAACGTGGGGGCAGTCTTGGTTGTAGGCTTAGGATGTGAGGGTATTCCCATCCGGGAAACAGCAGATGAAATAGCCAAAACCGGAAAACCGGTCCAAGCTATTATCATTCAAGAAAACGGTGGAACTTTAAAAACTACTGCTTCAGGCGTACAAATCGCCGGCCAAATGGCACGGGATCTTTCCCTTCTAAAACCGGAGGAGGCACCGATTACTGATCTTTCCCTAGGTATTGAGTGCGGCGGATCAGATTTTACCTCTGGTTTAGCCTCTAATCCTGCTGTAGGAACTGCCTCGGATCTTTTAGTCAAAGCCGGAGGCACGGCCATGCTTTCCGAAACTACCGAATTTATCGGTGCTGAGCATGTCCTCGCCAAACGAGCCAAATCCCCCCAAGTAGCTCAAAAATTAATTCGGATCGTCGAGGACACCGAACTTCGAGCCAAGCAACTCCATGTAGATCTCCGGGATGGACAACCTACCCCCGGCAATATCGCCGGCGGCATTAGCTCCATTGAAGAAAAATCCTTAGGTTGTATTTATAAAGCCGGCCATTCCATAATCCAGGATATCCTAGCCTACGGGGAAGCTCCCCAAGGCAAAGGCCTTTATGTTATGGATACACCGGGCCAGGACGTGGAATCTATGGCCGGAATGCTGGCCGGAGGGGTACAAATCCTCGTCTTTACTACCGGCCGCGGCACTCCCACCGGCTCGCCCATTGCCCCGGTGATTAAGATCACAGCCAATGGCGATACCTATCAAAAAATGGCCGATAACATCGACCTTGATCTATCAACCATTATTTCCGGAGAGGAAACCATCGAACAAGCCGGTCAACGAATCTTTGATGAGATGATCGAAGTGGCCGGCGGGAAGTTAACGAAGTCGGAAAGTTTGGGACACCAGGAATTTGGTATTTTCCGGATCGGCGCAACTTTTTAAATTATAATACCGAGCAGAACCTCTACCTAGATTAAAAAGAGCCGCTACGACTCAAATAAGTTGTAGCGGCTCCTCTATTAAAGACTGCCTAAACAGCAACAAGCTTTTTTCTTACCGGTTTTATTAAAATACATATTCTGGTCGGACTTGGCAATCAGCTTATCAATACAATCTCCATCATCAGGATAAAAACTAACCCCGATGCTGAAGGAAAGCTCAACCTCTATTCCGTTAATCTTGATGAACCGCTCCGGGTGATTAATAATCCGCGAAGCAATTACTTGATAATTATGGGGAGCTAGGAGATTAGGCAGAAGAACTAGGAATTCATCTCCACCATACCGGGCAACGGTATCGTTCTTTCTGATAACCTCAGTTAATATCTTGGCCACTTGCACAAGTGCCTTATCGCCAACCTTGTGACCATAGGTATCGTTGATCATTTTAAACCTATCTACATCAATGAACATAAGACCTAAAATAGTATTATTTCTCTTGGCATTTTCCAAGAATTTATCTGCCAATTTATAAAAAAACGTTCGATTGGGAATCCCTGTTAAGCAATCATAATAAGCCATATTCTCAATGATTTTTTCTTTCTCTTTTAGTTCTTTATTAACCTTAGAAAGCTCCATCACATTATTTCTTAAACGTTCGATCTGGATAAATTGACTTGTAACGTCAATGAATTCCATAAGCAGGAACTTAGAACTCCCCTCTAAGAAACGGCTTATCTTAACATTAAACTTGTGGTCCGGATCAAGGATATTTGTATGCAAGGCAGCAGAAAGAAACATTTTACTGCCATTATTTAAGCAGTCCTTGAGGACTTTTTCAATATATGTATTCCGTAATTTGGGCAACACTTCATAAATATGCTGATTAATTATTTCTTTCTTATCATATCCGATAAACCTTGAAAGGTATTGGTTACAGCACCCAATTCTCATTTCCTCATTAAGGATTAAAATCCCAACATCAATGTTATCAATAATATTAAACAAAAATCTATCCATCTAACTCAACTTCCATCTTTTCAATTTTCCCCATTAATTCCTTTAAAGAAGATAAGGTTAGGTTGATCATTATCGCACCATCAATTTCCGTTTCATCGATAACGAAGGTAATCGATAACATAATTATAATGCGCGAATATTCTTTAATATTTAAAGTAAAATCATTCTTATTGAAAATTTTAACCTCAGGCAAAGAATAATCTAAATTAATTTGTAAAAAATTGCTCACTCCACCAATAATGCTGTTTAAAACGATATTGCCGATTTCTTTAATAATATCAAAATCAATATCGGAAAAGTTTAAATCGTTGTTTTCTTCAGGGGCAGCCTCATTTACACAGAGATTAATAAAAGTTCTCATTTTTTTAGCGGGAAAAATAAGGTTTGCTTTACCGGTCAGTGTATTATCAAAACTGATTGAGGAAACCATGAGGGTTCCATCCGTTTCTATCGGTAAAAAAGCATCATCAATTTCATAATGGCCATGGTTATTATCGATGATTTTAAGTTTGGGCACATTTAATAATAAGGTGCGGTCAATCATCTCCGACAGCAAGCTCGCCGCTTGCCCCACCGAGATATTAAATAACTCGTTTAAAATATCATATTTAAATTTTTCCTCATCCATTCTTATCATTCCTTATTACTTCGCATATTGCCTTTGCCTTTTCTTCATTAAAAGGCTTATTAATAAATTCTACGATATTGTACCGACTAATCTCTTCTCTTACATTTTTCTGTATGTCCGCTGATACCACGATAATTTTTGCCTTAGGGTCATATTGCTTGATAAGAGCGATCAATTCTCGGCCATGTAGTTTGGGCATCAATAAGTCCAAAAACACATAATCCGGTTTTAACGCTTTGTAACGTTCGAGCCCCTCCTCACCGTCATTGGCAAAAGAAATCTCCGCCCCATTTAAGTATTTTTCAATAAGCCGAGCGTTTACTTTTTGCGAAAAGAGGGAATCATCAACAATTAAAATCTTAGCCATCCTCACGCTACCCTCCGAATACTATTAGTCACTTAAAGTAGTAATAATTTTTAGTCTGGTTCAATTCTAATCCGTACCATCACAAAAATCAATGCTAATACAATTGCCGGATAGAAAATGACCAGCTTAGGCTAAAAATAAATATTATCTCTAACCAGGCTGGCCAAAATATTATATCCATATCAAAGCTTATTGTGATTTAATGTTGTCCCAGATCATAGAGCCGTCTTACCCTTTCTTCAATCGGGGGATGTGTGCTGAATAGATTCGCTACTCTCCTTGAATTCAAAGGATTCACAATAAACATATGGCTGGCGGAGGGATTAACCTGCATGGGGATAACTTGCGAGCCTCGCTCTAATTTCTGAAGAGCATTAGCCAGACCATAGGAATTGCCGGCAATCTCTGCTCCCGAAGCGTCGGCAAGATACTCACGGGAACGGGAAATTCCCATTTGAACCAGCAAAGCCGCAATCGGACCCAAAATGATCATGGGCAGAGCAGCAAGACCGCCTCCTTCGTCATCGTTGCCACCTAAGCCGCCGAACATCAAGGCCCACTGTGCCCAATGGGCCAACATGGTAATGACACCGGCCATGACAGCCGCTAAAGTACTGATCAGGATATCTCGGTTTTTGATGTGAGCCATTTCATGGGCTAAGACCCCTTCCAATTCCTCACGATTAAGAAGCTGCATTAACCCTTGAGTTACGGCAATCGCCGCATGCTTAGGATTCCGTCCGGTGGCAAAGGCATTGGGTTGAGGTGAAGGAGTCATATACAGTCTTGGCATCGGCAAGCCGGCGTTGTCCGCAAGTTTTTCTACCAGTGCGTAAAGCTCCGGGCTCTGTTCACGGCTAAGGGGTTGGGCCTTGGTCATGGCCAAGGCCATCTTATCGCTAAACCAGTAGCTGCCGAAATTCATGACCAGGGCGAAGATAAAGGCCGTTTGCATGCCACCCCGGCCATCGATGGCAGCACCGGCAAGAATAACCAGAACCGTCAATAAACCCATCAAAAAAACAGTCTTTAACTGATTTCCGAATCCACTCATACAAACATCTCCTCTCAAAAACACATTACACTATCTTTTATTCTATACTTTTTTCATATCTCTTAGACATACGTTGATCCATACCAAATCAGGACTAGCCGGTTTGCGGGTTTTTATTTACGGATTGTCTCTACTCTCCGACTTTACTTCTTTTCTGAAAGAAATTAAGCACCTCAGGATCCGCTTCTTCCCCTATAACTTGGTTAAGAACAAAATCTAAACCCTTGGAACCGACCTTCAGAATAGGTTGGTTGGGAAACTCAATCTGTTCTGCTTTTGGTTCCAGCCCTTCTATACTATTACTCGCTTTTGCACCACCGACAACTTTGCTTATCCTATCCGAGCCCTGAAGATGGTTAATTTTTGGGCCTGACCGAAAAAACTCAAGAACTTCGTGATCATCTTCGTCGCCAATTAGCTGAAAAAGATGGTTTAAAGAACTCGCCGGTGCCGCCGACACATCTTGTAAAGATTGGTCGGATAGGGTGCTAGGGGGATTATTTTGGGGATCATTTCCGATATTCTCCGGGGGAGGTACAAACAGAGCTTCCAACCCCCAACTCCCTTGTGAAGGATCTTCCTTCACGTTCTTCGCCGCTAAAATATCACCGACATATTGATGTAAGGCTTTCTTGATAATTCCCTCTCTTTCTTCCCGAGAAAGTGGAAAAAGATACTGCCATAGATCTTCATCTTCCTTCCCAAAATTAAGAGTGAGGGGAAAGCTTTTATTCATGATTAGCATTGGCCTTCTTGGTTAGGTTATTGACCAAATTCGCTGCCATAATTCTGAAGCCTGTGGCATTACCGAACTGGGGATTATCAACTAAGACTTTATTTTCAAATTGTAAGTGGTCAAAAACCAGTTCCCCTACTTTTCCCGCTACTAGAACCGTATGGATCTTACCCAGCATTGGCTTCAGGGACTTTTTGACTTCCCGGGAAATATCCGTTCCCAACTGCTCCAACATACCTTGCATGACGGGATTGAGGTTGATGGCCCCATTGTTCCAGGGATACATCCCTCCGTTGACCCGGAAGATCTTGTCCAGTTCTTTATCATCAGTTTCAATGGGGTTTAAATGATTATTGGTCATTTCCTTTAACTTTTCGGCAACACCGGTATAAGCCCATTTCAATCCTTTTTCGATACTGAAGGAATTGGGCGGATCCAACATAACTCCATCATAAAAAGTTGCTACATCTGTGGTTCTAAATCCGGGGTCGATCACAACCACGTAACCATTGAATAATTTGGGGCTGGTGGGGATTCCATACTCGTTTAAGGTTTCTTTGATAAAAACACCATAGCTTTGAGGTAGGACGCGAGAACGAATAATTGTTAATTGGCGAGTCTGTCCTTTAAAGGGACCTGAACGAAAGGTAACCGACCAAGACCCTTTAAGCTCAGCTTCATATTTATCTTTTAAGGCGGCGTAATACTTAACGGGAACACCGGTTCCCAAATAAATATTGGCCTTGGGTTCCCTCTGAGCTATTGCTAAGGCCACGACCAACAGGGCTGTTGCCTCTTCATCTGTGGACTTATCCTCATCCCAACAATAATGGGCTTCATTAGGATTCAGGCTTTCAGCCAGACTACCCATGAAATAATGGCGAGCAATTCCTGTAGAATGATTAGTTACGACAACATCCAAAGCGGCAATCTGCATTTCTTCTTCGCTTCCCCTACCAACATTGCTATTGCCTAAAGTAGAGAAAATCCGTTCATTTCCCTTACAAATGACCGCCGGAAACAGCACTTTAGTGTCCCCTGCATCCAGCTTAATAGCTCCAAACCCCGGATCTCCCCCAGCTATGAGAATATCATTTTCAAACACCAGTGTTCCTCCTCACCAATTCGTGGAATTCCGTTATGATCGGATAAAAAGCGATTAATTTTAATTGTATACCAGAAATTGTTTGGCGTCCATCCCTTATGGCAGCGTTGTTAGGTAATGGACCCTCGTGAATTTATCTTTCCATGAACTAGAATCTCTACATCCAAATCAGGAAAGATCTCCTCCCATTTATCTTTATGTTCTTGCCAATAATCCGGATATTTCCGCATTACATTTAACCCCAAACCAAGAATATCTACTTTTAGCTCTTTTTGAGCTTTCTCCAAAGTGACTTGAATTTCTTCAATGATCGCTTTATTTAAGATATTTGTTAATTCTTCATACTCTTCTTTGGTTTTCGTCTCAGCATGATCCATTCGCTCCCCCAGATTACAGACCGCATCAACATCAATCTCAAACTTCAGATTTTCTCCTTCTAAGATCGGTTTTACCTTAGTCTTAGCACGCATAATTTCGAAGGAGATCTTGGTAGCATCCATTGTTGCCGTGATAATGCCACTTTTAATTTCATCCTCAATCCATAGTAAACCCCTCGCCTCATCATCATCCAGCCAAGCAATGAGCTTATCTTCCTTAAAAGCACTTCCGCCCTCTATGACAAAAGTAGTCTCTCCCTTTTCCTCAATAAATCGCACCTTACCAACGACCGGTTCAATTCCCTCACAGTAAAGCATACTGAAAAGATTCAGTAAGTTAGCCGGGGTAGATTTCGATAAGGATTTATAATTCTCCACCAGGGATTTTAGATTCAAAGCACTGATTAATGCTTCATTGGAAGGGGCCCGGATAATCTCCTCTGCTTTTCCCTCCGTAACCAGAACCCAGGTTAAAAGCCGAAATTCCGGGTCACGCTCCAAAAAATCTAAAACCGGCAAAATCCCCTTACGAGCAAGCTCTTCACCAAAAACTATTACTTGCATATGAGGATAATAAAGTCGATGCCCGGACTTCTTCATTAAATTACGAATTGCATCAAAAAGGGTTTCCCCCTCACTGTATTCAACACGCATGGGATTCTTTGGGGTTTGCCCCCTCGTGGTAGCGGATTGGGGATTAATGACTTGAACCGTCAGCTTAATCCCTCCCTGCTCATTAAGGTCTATGCCCATCGCACCGACAATACCTATCTCATTCAGTTCTCGGTAATTCCAGCATCCTGGTAAAAAGAGTAAAATAGCGATAATTAGAATCAACCCAATGGCCCTTTGCTTAATAGGATTAGTCATTTGGCAACGACCGCCCCTCCGTTTTTGTGCTGTTAATTACTTTTTCGCTTGGGAATCCCCAGCCTCTTCTTCAGGGTATTTCTCCCTTGGCGATCACTGTTGCTGATTAAAGTTGGACGAGTAAACATTGTCCATAGGGGCAAACGAACCACTCCATCTTTCATATCTCCAAAATTAGTCGGAATAAGCGGCGATAAATAAGGCACCCCAAAAGAGCGTAAGTTAGCTAAATGAATGTAGATAACAATTAAAGTCATTAACCACCCGAACATTCCCATTAGAGTAGTGACCATGAGGAAAATTAAACGCAAAATAGATGTTGGTGCAGTCATGGGCGGAGTAAGGTATCCGGAAATTACGGTCAGAGCTACCACAATCACCATTGCCCGACTGACAAAACCTGCTTGAACAGCCGCTTCACCAAGAACGAGAGCCCCCACGATACTAACAGCTTGGCCGATGTTGCCCGGTATCCTAATGCCCGCCTCCCGTAAGATCTCATAAACGATCCCCATCGACAAAGCTTCGAAAACTGCCGGAAAAGGGATTCCTTCCCGCCCCCCACTCATCGAAATGAGGAGATTTGTGGGGATCATTTCCTGATGATAGGCTTGGACAGCCACGTAAAAGGCGGGAAGATTGGTAGAAAAATAGAAGGCTAAATAGCGAATGAGCCGAATAAGGGAAGCATAATAAGGGCGTGAATAGTAATCTTCCGGATTCTGAAAGGCTTCTACAAATAGATAGGGTACGGTTAAAACAAAAGGTGTTCCGTCAACCAGAATGCCGACCCGCCCTTCCATGAGCTTGGCCGCTAATTTATCGGGCCTTTCTGTTGCACCCACTGTAGGAAAAATTGAGCGAGGTCCATCCTCGATTAATTGTTCAATATAACCACTTTCCAGGATAGCATCAATATCAATCTCCTCGAGCCGATGCTTTACCTCGCCGATAAGTTTCGGGTTTGCAATCCCTTCGAGATAAACCACATAGATAGTAGTTTTGGTGCGCTTGCCAAGACTCATAACTTCAAACCGCAGACTCTCATCTTTAATTTTACGGCGCAATAAACCGGCATTAACGGCAATGCTTTCGACAAATCCCTCCCGAGGGCCACGAACTATCGTCTCAGTTTCCGGCTCTTGAATACTGCGCTTTTCTCCGCCAAAGGTGTCCATAATTAAGACTTCTGAAGAACCTTCTAAGAAAAAGGCCGTTTTACCGAATAATAGCGCTCGGGATACTTGATCAAAAGTGGTAGTCTTGATTAACTGACTGTCGGCGAGGACCTCACTTTGGACAATTTCTATGGATAGCTTGGCTTCACCATCTAAGCAATTTTCATGGTTACGGAACTCGATTAAGGGTTTAATAATTGAATAGCTAAGATATTCCTGCTGTACCAATTCCCTCAGATAAACCAGCAACCCGTTACCCCTGTTACCAAAGGATATGTCACGAAAAGCAAGCTCCGTGGTATTGAAAATTTCGATTAAATATTGGCGATTCTCTTCTAATCCCTTATAAATAGCCGGTTTTTCCTTAAACATTTATTTTCCTCTTTTATCCTTTAATTTTTTCCTTTACGATAAAAATTAAATATAGGAGAGTCACAGACCCTATTTCAAAACCTAAGGCATAGACAGAAAAAACTTCTTTCAATAGCCAATTATTAGCTTGGCCGCCGAGGTAAGCGACAACTGAAGCAATATATAGGATCGCGCCGATAGTGCAACCTAGGAAGGCTCGGGATTTTTTGAAAAAAATCTTACTTAACCCCTCCGCAGCAGCATAATGAAATAAAGCAATGATAAAAAAGCCTCCCGCTGTCCAAGATACAACTTGAAAGGCTTCTATTCTTTCAACAAAATCTCCCGCTTCCACTATTTGAGCGAGCAGAAATACGGAGTAAACTTGCCGCGAACTTACCTCCACACCAATGGCCAGAATTACAATGAAAACATTTAGTGCAAAAAGACAAATTCCTGAACCTATGCCGAGAAGTTTAATCTTAAAAGCTTTTTGGGGTTCATTGTGATAAGCCATAATCACGCTCATAATTATACAAGCTCCGAACCAAGCGGCTAGAAGAACGGCACCATGGACAACCTCCATAAAATTGTGTTGAAACATGGGTCTTAAGTTCCAAGTATCCATCTTAGTCAAATTTAAGAGGGCGATAAACAACGATGATCCTAACACAAAAGGAGCTATAAGCCCAGGGAGTCGCATTATAACCTCGATTCCGGTATATGTCGCATAGGTACTAACGAGTATTAATACTAAAGCAAAAACATATTTCGGAGTCTCAGGCATGATTACGGAACCAAAAAAATCCGAAAGGGTCTGAAGAGCGGTAAAAGCTACGAACGTAAAAAAAAGACTAAATAAACCATTAATAATTTTACCTATAAATTTTCCTAAAATCTTTTCGCTATATTGAAAGATCGTCCGTCCCTTAAACTTCAGCCCCATTTTAAAGAGAAACCAGCCCAGGATCACTTCCATAACCAGGGCCAAGAGTATTGCTTGCCAAAAATCCTGCCCCAAATCTATGATGATCAGATTAGGGAGCCCGAAGGATACAGACATTATCATAAAATAGGTTAAAAAAACTTGTTGGTTAGACACTCGATATTTCAATGATTTCACACTTTCATTTCCAGGTTAATATTAGGATGAACACTCAGCCTAATCCTATACATCCTTTTCCGGACAATTAACCCCTTTACCCTTCTCCCTGCCCTGAAAAAGTCAGGCATGTGTGAAATAAAAATAGCCGGCCATTCAGCCGGCTATGAAAGCAGCGTTGAGGAAAAAATTCAACGTTGAGGGTCTGCAAAGGTTGTGCCTTGCTTGGCAAGCATATAATCCACGAATTGACGAGCTGTTCGACCGGAACGGGCATTATGATTCATGACCCACCGCAAAGCCTGCTGTCTTAAATAATCTCCGGGGACTTGAAGCCCTTCTTGGCTAGCTAACTCTTCCACTATCTTAAGATATCCCTCCTGGTCCGGGGAGGGGAAGGTTACCGTAATGCCAAATCGGTCAGAGAGGGATAATTTTTCTTCCATATTATCACGGCGATGGACCTCATCCCCTTGCCGCTCGGCAAAGGTCTCCCGCACAAGGTTACGCCGATTAGAGGTGGCATAAATCAAAACGTTTTTGGGCTTGCCTTCAAGGCCGCCTTCCAGCAAAGTTTTCAAGTTCTTATAATCTGCTTCGGTATCTTCAAAGGATAGATCATCGATGAAGATGATGAATTTCAGGGGCTGTTTTGCAAGGAGGGCAATGATTTTGGGATAATCCTGCAAGTCGGTTTTTGCTAATTCCACAAGGCGCAGCCCCTGCTCACAGTATTCATGGAGCAGAGCCTTCACCAAAGAAGATTTGCCTGTTCCCCGGTTACCGTAGAGTATTATATTATTGGCCGAATAACCCCTAATGAAGAATTCCGTATTCTCGAGAACAATCCCCTGCTCACGCTCTTGGTTGATCAATTGGCTTTTGCGCATGGGATCGGCGGTAACGGCTTCTAACTTGCCGGTATTGCTTCGCCATTTTAGTGCCATGCTTTGGCTGAATAATCCGGTACCCATCTCCTGATAGTATGTGAGAAGCGCATTTACCATGTCCTCGGCAGTCCCTTGCCTTAGTACTTCTTTGAGTCGGCCTTGGGTAGCCATTAGATAATTTTGAGCAAAATTATTATCATGACTGAAACACTCCCTGCCAACACTTAGCCAATTAGGCCAGCTTGCCGGAGCAAAAGGCGCCTCCTGCCATAACTCCTTGTGCTCTTTCATTTCCCCGGCTAACCGCTGATTAATTACTTCTTTAATCTCTTCACTTGTCATCCGGGTAAGCTCACGGCAGCAAAGGAGATCACGTCCGGCTAATTCACGCAGGTGGCTGGATAATCCGCTTTTCCCGCCTTGGGCAACTTGTCTGCTGAACTCATTTTTATCCTGAATGATCCGCTCCCAAAGGTACTCCGGCCACTGAACTTCGGTAGCTAAGGAAGTGAAACGGTGATACTCCTTATAGACTTCCCTGAAATCTAATTCTTGGGATCCCGCCTGCTCTAAAAGTGACTTAAAAGCAGCTACTATCGGATCCTCTTTTATTCCATGAAAAATAACCATGCCGTCAATAAGCAAGGACAACCGATTCATTATATTTTTACTCACCGGTAATGCACATCCTTAACAATTATAATTTTAATGGTTGTGTTCTAGTACAACGTATATTTTATATCATAATTCCTTCAAAACATGAAGTAAAGAGCAAATGGCAAATCAATTTTTCCTTCGCTTTTGACCCAAGACCCTTGACAAAAACTTGTCTTTTGGTATTCTATAAATAACTTAATATTCTAACATTCTTCGGTGCCCCATCTGGGGAGAATAGGAAAACCGGTGTAATTCCGGTGCGGACCCACCACTGTGAAAGATGAGCCTAGACCATAACCACCGGCACTTGCCGGGAAGGGGTTGTAGGTGCTTGAGTCTGAGCCAGGAGACCTGCCAAGAATGCATAAATTCTTTCCAGGGGTGATTGGAAAGGGTGTTGGCGATGAAGGCAAAGTCCCGACCACTTATAAGTGGCGGGACTTTATTTTTTTACTAAAAAGGAGAGGATTAAAGATGACTAAACAAGAATTAAATCAAGAAAAACTATCTCCAGAGAAGTTCTGCGAACGCCAGGACCTTTCCACCGCTAGCTTAGAAGAGTGCGAGGCCGTTTTGAACCAGCTCGTCCAAGGAATTCAGGATTTAGACGAAAAATCAATGGAAGCTGTGCAAGTACGTCTTGACTCCTTAACAAAACCCCAGGGCAGCCTAGGAGTTTTGGAGGAAATCGCCAAACAACTAGGTGGCATTCAAGGTGATCCTTGGCCGAAAATCGATAAGAAAGCCGTACTCGTCATGGCCGGGGATCATGGTGTCGTAGCTGAAGGAGTCAGCGCTTTCCCCCAAGAAGTCACTCCCCAAATGTTTTATAATTTCTTGGGCGGTGGAGCGGGTATCAATGTTCTTTCCCGCCATGCTAATGCAGAAGTGATCTGCACTGATGTGGGTATCGCCTTCCCCTTAGATCCTCCCGAGCTTATGCGTAACCGTGTAATGAATGGAACCCGTAATATGGCCCAAGGACCCGCCATGAGCCGTAAGGAAGCCCTTCTTTCCTTATTAACCGGGGCAAAAATTGCCCAACAAGCTATAAATTCCGGTGTCCAAGTCTTAGCTACTGGCGAAGTAGGTATTGGCAATACTACTCCTAGCGCAGCCATTATCTCCCTTTTTACCGGATTACCGGCCGCAGCAGTTACCGGCAGAGGAACGGGCCTCGATGATGCCGGTTTAATTCGCAAACAAGAAGTTATCACCCGTGCTATCGAAATCAATCGGCCGGATCCTGAGGATGGAATCGATGTCCTTAGCAAAATCGGTGGTTTGGAAATCGGTGCCCTGGCCGGTGCTATCCTGGCCGCAGCCTACTCCCGTGTACCCATCATTTTGGATGGGGTAATCTCCACAGCGGCAGCCCTTATCGCCGCCAAAATATGTCCCACGGCCCGCTTCTATCTCATCCCATCTCATTCCTCTGTGGAGATTGGTCATGTTGCCGCCTTGAAGCACCTAGAACTTAAACCGGTTATGCACCTGGACTTCAGGTTGGGTGAAGGGACCGGTGCCGCAATTGCCTTCCACCTGCTGGATGCCTCCATCCACATCCTTAAGGAAATGGCTACCTTTGAATCTGCCGGGGTAAGTAATAAAGAATGACTAACGAAAATAGCACGGTGGCCATTCCCAACAAACTGAACTGCCCTTTTGACAATTCAAAATATGCTATTATAAAAGAACATAATCCTGTCATGGAGCTCAAAATCAGCTAAAAGCCAAAAGTTATAACGGAGGTATATATGTCAAATTTTGTTCTCGTTACCGGTGGGGCCCGCAGCGGTAAAAGCCGTTTTGCCGAACTTATGGCTGCCCATCCCCGTTTGCCCGTAATTTATGTGGCCACGGCCCAAGTCTATGACGAAGAAATGGCTCTGCGGGTAAAAAAACATCAGGAGCAACGTCCCTCCAACTGGGAGCTTGTCGAAGAACCTCTGGCTCTCGCCTCTGTCCTGGAACAATATCGTAAGGAAAATGCCGTAATTCTAGTGGACTGCGTAACCTTGTGGCTGACCAATCTTCTCCTTGCCAACTATCCGGAGGAGGAAACTCTCCAAGAACGGGGCCACTCCAAAGTCATGGATGAAATTGAGCAATGGATTCTTGAACAAGTTCGTACCGTTGCCCACTTAGCCCAAGCAATCACTCCTCAGGTCATTATGGTAACTAATGAGGTGGGTGAAGGAATCGTTCCCGACAATCCCCTTTCGCGAGTTTACCGGGATCTAGCCGGCAGAGCCAATCAAATCCTTGGCAGGGGAGCTTCGCAGGTATATTCCGTAGTAGCCGGTTATCCGATGGAGATCAAAGCCGCCGGACACTCCTTACTGCATACTTTAAGCGCAGAAGAGGATTCGAAATAAGCGCAAGCTATGGATTTCTATAACCTATTAAAC